>JBBECT010000004.1:65619-320202 GCA_040881665.1 Actinomycetota bacterium | reverse complement strand
GACCCGGCCGTCCCCGACCCGGCCGTCCCCGACCCGGCCGTCCCCGACCCGGCCGTCCCCGACCCGGCCGCCCCCGGGATCGGTTTCGCGCAGTACGCGCCGTCCACCCTGTTCCCGCGCAGGCTACGGTTCACCTCGGGAGCGGCCACGTCCGACGACGCGCTCTATCTCGCCTACGTGTACGTGGAGGAGGGACACCGGGGCGAGGGCCTCGGATCCGCGCTGGTTCGCGACGTGGCCCGAGCGACCGCCGATCGGGGATTCGACGCGCTCGAGGTGGTCGGCGACCGGCGCTGGGACGGCAGTTGGGTGCTCCCGGTCACATTCCTCGCGGCGAACGGGTTCCGCGTCGTGGTCGACGACGAACGGTTCCCCCTGCTCCGCCTGGACATCCGCGCCCGTACGGAGCCGCTCCGTTCCGAGGCGGCGCTGACCCTTCCCCAGCTCGAGCCGCCCGGTGTAGGGTGAGCGCGTTCGTCAGCGAGCAGGGGAGGCTCGTCGGATGATCGCCTACATCGTGAAACGTCTCGCCGTTGCGATCCTCGTGATCGGTGTCGTCGGCGCGATCGCGCTTCCGTCGCGAGAGCTCACGTTCTGCGCGCGGTTCTCGTTCCTCGAGTGCGGATCCGACCCGCAGCTGTACATGCGGTGGGCCCTCGTCGGTGTCGGTGCGCTCGTGGCCCTGTTCATCGCGACGATCACCTGGGCGATCGAGCGCGCCCGCCTCTGAGCCGGTCCCTCCGTCGCTTCACGTCGAGGTCGGCGCCCCGAGGAACTCCTCGATCGCGTCGGCGACCGAGACGGCCACGCCGCGCCGGAACGACGGATCTCGCAGCCGTTCCTCGTCGTCCGGGTCGAGGACCCGGCACGGGGCGACGATCACGGCGGTCATGCGCGTTTCGCGGAGTATCGAAACGGCGAGGCGACGGGTCCCCGACACCTGCACGTCCAGGGCGGCGGACATCCGTTCGACGAGCAGGCCCGCGAGCCGTTCTCCCATCGGCGAGTAGGTCGACTCGGTTCCGAAATAGGCCGCGCTGCAACCCTCCTCGGGTCCACCGAGTTGGAACGACACGCACAGGCCGGCACCGGCGGCGTTCGCGGCAGCCGCCCGTTCGCTCGACGAGGCGAGCTCCGCCCCGTCGACTCGCTCGGACACGAGGATCGGCACCGCGCTCCGTCCCCGAAGTTCGGCGGCGAGTTCTGCGGCGAGGTCGCGCGTGGCGGCCGCTTCGGCGAGGCCAGAGGGGCCGGTGACGGCCTCCTCGCCGGGTCCGATCCCCGCGTCGATCGCGACGACCGCACCCTCGAGCGATGCGTGGAGGGAACGCACGGCCTCCGCCTCGCGGACCACGGCCCGGCTCGTCGCGGCGTCGTCCGGACGAAGCCGCGCCATCGCGGCGATCGTGTCGGGTCCCACGATCCCGTCGATCTCCTGTCCCACGTTGCGTTGGAAATCGCGGGTCGCGCCGTCGGTCTCCCGTCCCAGGATCCCGTCTTCCTTCCCGGCGTCGAACCCGAGGCCGTTCAACCGTCGCTGAAGCTCGCCGACGTCATCGCCGCGCAGGAAGGGATAGCGCAGGTAGAGGGTGCGATCTCCGAGCCGGTAGCCGGCCTCGACGAGCTGGCCCCACGTGTCGGGTCCGACGAGGCCGTCCACCGGCAGGCTGCGGGAGTGTTGGAACGCGCGCACGGCCTCGAGGGTGGTGCTGCCGAAGCGACCCTCGAGCTCGTCGGGGGAGATCGCATGGCCGAGGGCGACGAGCCGGTGCTGAACGTCGCGCACGTGCTCGCCGCGGTCGTCGGTGCGGATGATCCTCACCCGTCCGAGTATCGCAGGAGCGCCTCCTCACCCGGGGCCGCTCGTGCGAGGGAACGGGTCGCGATCAGGCGGAGATGTGCGGCTCGATCTCCTTGAGGAGGGCGTCCTTGCCCTTCGCCCCCACGACGCGCGCGACTTCCTCGCCGCCTTTGAACAGGATCAGGCTCGGGATCGACATCACGCCGTACTTGCGGGTCATCTCGGGGTTGTCGTCGATGTTCAGCTTCGCGATGCGCATCGCGCCTTGGTGCTCGCGACCGATCTCCTCGACCACGGGCGAGACCATGTGGCACGGGACGCACCACTCCGCCCAGAAGTCGACGAGCACCGGGGCGTCCGATTGCAGCACGTCCGCCGCGAAGCTCTGGTCGGTGGTCTCATCGATGTCCGCCACGGGTGGTCCTTTCTCCTCTTGGTTGGATCTCTTGGTTGGATCTCTTGGTTGGATCTCGCTGGTCTCGGCTCTTCGTGCGGGCTGCCGCACGCGCGGCTGCCCGACCCTCGTAGAACGCCCAGGCGGCCCCGGAGATTCCCGGGACTCCCCACGCAGGCCGGCCCTCAGTGGCCCTCGGCTTCGAGGAACCGCTCGGCGTCGATCGCCGCCTTGCACCCCATCCCGGCGGCGGTCACGGCCTGCCGGTAGATCGTGTCGACCACATCGCCCGCGGCGTAGACACCGGCGACGTTCGTCAACGTCCGCGGTTCCTCGACGACGATGTAGCCGTTCGCGAGTTGGAGCTGGTCGGTGAACAGCGACGTGTTCGGTCGGTGCCCGATCGCGACGAAGACCCCGTCTGCGGGGAACTCGCTGAGCTCCTCGCTGTTCACGTTGCGGAGCTTGACGCCGCTCACCTCACCCTCGCCGAGGACCTCCTCGACGACGCTGTCCCAGACGACATCGATCTTCGGATGATCGAGCGCCCGGTCCTGCATGATCTTCGAGGCACGGAACTCGTTGCGGCGGTGCACGATCGTGACCTTCGACGCGAATCGGGTGAGATAGGTCGCCTCTTCCATCGCGGAGTCACCGCCTCCGACGACGACGAGCTCTCGGTCGCGGAAAAAGAACCCGTCGCAGGTGGCGCAGGTCGACACGCCCCGGCCGCGGAGTTGGTCCTCGCCCGGGACGCCGAGCCATATCGCCGAGGCGCCGGTGGCGACGATCAGGGTCCGAGCGTGCCACGTCTGGTCGCCGGCGGAAACGGGGAAGGGCCGCTGCGAGAGGTCGACCTCGGTCGCGGCCTGGTGGAGCAGCTCCGCGCCGAAGCGCGCCGCTTGCTTCTCCATCGACTCCATCAGCTCGGGGCCCATGATCGCGTCCGGGAACCCCGGGTAGTTCTCGACCTCGGTGGTCAGCATCAGCTGGCCACCGGCGTCGATCCCCTTCAGCACGAGGGGCTCGAGGTTCGCACGGGCGGCATAGAGGGCGGCCGTGTGTCCGGCCGGCCCCGATCCCAGGATGACCACATTGCGGGCGTCGCTCATCGGACGAAATCCTCCCATACCGTCCAACGGTCGCCTATTCCCGATCGTTCCCCGGGGGTGACCGCCGGTGGTCAGAGTCGGTCGGTCGTGACGGCGAGCACGCGGCAGTCCTTCTGCCGCACGGCCCAGGCGACCACCTTCGCGGGCGGTTCATCCACGCGGAACACACCGATGTAGGCGGGCTTGCCGTCGTAGGTGGCCTCGATGACGCGAAGGGCCACTCCTCCCTTGGTCGCCTCGGCCCACCGCTCCACGCACGCGATCGCGGGGGCGAACTCTTGGAGCCGCTCCTGGCTCGGAGCCGCCCCACTCGGCTGCGGGTTCTCGGTCGTCTGCGCGGCGAGAGCCGCGAGGGAGGGCTGGTCGAAGTCCTGGGAGCTCCGCTCGACCGCGGGGGGGCGTGCCGCAGCAGGAGCCGACTCGTCGGCCGCGTCCGCGCCACCGCCGGAGACCTCCTCGAGACCGGTCGAGGTCGATGCGTCGTCGTCTCCACCGCGCGGGACGACCACGATCGCTCCCAGCACTACGAGCGAGGCTGCGGCGGTCGCAACCAGCACCCGCCAGGCAAGGCCGGTCGCGCGCCGCCGTTCCCCGCGACGACCGGCGGCCCAGGACCCCTCGTCGCCGTCGGGGGTCTCGTCGTCCGCCTCGCCCGCGACAGCGCGGTCGAGCGCCCGGATCACGGGACGGAGGGTGCCTGCGGGCACGTCGGCCTCGGCGATCCGTCCCGCCGCCTCGCGTCCCGCGCGGGCGAGCCGGAGCTCCTCCCGGCAGTCGGCACACATGGCCAGGTGATCCTCGAGTTCGCTGTGCTCGTCGGCGTCGATCGTGCCGTCGACCTCGGAGGTCATGAGTTCGTCGATCCGTGGGATGTGCGGCACGGCTACAGCTCCCGGGTCGATCGTTCGTCGGATCCGCCGGACCCGGCCGCGTTCGCCGGGCGGTCTCCGGGGTTGGACGACCTCGCGCTGCCGCGGGGTTCCCTTGTACCCTCCGGATCGATCTTGGAGGCGAGCGCGATCCGCCCTCGGTGTAGCCGGGAACGGACCGTGCCGATCGGCACGTCCAGCACCGACGCCACCTCCTCGTAGGGCAGATCGAGCACATCGTGGAGCACGAGCGCGGTGCGGAACTCGACCGGGATCCGTGCGAGCGCGCCGGCGGCGTCGAGGGATCCGGCGGTCTCGTCCGCGTGATCGGCGACTGCCGGGTCGGAACGGGCGGTAGCGTCGTCGTCCTCGGCGGGTGCGAGGAGGGGCGCGCGTCGTTCCTTGCGCAGCAGGTCGAGGCTCGCGTTCACGGTCACGCGGTGCAGCCAGGTCGTGAAGGCGCTGTCGCCGCGGAACTGCCCGAGCTTGCGGAACGCGGTCAGCCACGCCTCCTGGGTCGCGTCGCGCGCGAGCTCGGCGTCGCCACACACGCGCAGGGCGAGGTTGTAGGTCCGGCGTTCGTGGCGCTCGATCAGCTCGGAGAACGCCGAGGAGTCTCCCCGCTGCGCCCGCTTGACGTCGAGGGCATCGGGATCGTTCACGATCGAGGGGAGGCCGGCGGCGATCCCCGACGCATCAGGCCCGTGACATCACAGCGTCGGTCCGCTGGAGGTCGAGGTGGCGGACGCGTCCGCGAGGTCCGAGAGGAAGTCGAGCCGCTTGACGACGATCGTCGTAGCGCTGTCCCGCACGGTGATCGTGATCTCGTCGCCGGCGATCTCGCAGCCGCCTTCCTTCGGAACCCTGGCGGTCTGGCTCTGGGTCGCCACGAGCTCGATCGCGGCCTCGCACGCCTGTGCTCCGCTATCGGTTCGGTTCAACGCGCCTGCGCCCTCGAAGGCCGCCTGCTCGGAGAGATCGTTCACCCGGTACTTCGTCACGAAGATCGAGGCGGCGTCCATCCCGACGATCGCGAGCACGACGACGACCAGGAGGAAGATCACGATGCCTCTGGTCACCAGGCCTCGCTCGTCGTTGTGATCCGCACGTCCGATCATCCTCGGAACCTCGCCGTCAGGGTCTCCTTCACGGTATCGACCTCGTCGATCCGCAAGATAAGCGCCGCACCGACGAACACAAGCACCCCGGCCGTCACCGAGCCGAGAACCTGGAGGGCTCGGCTCGGGAACCCGGTCACCGGAACCAGCTCCTCGAGCCCGATCGCGACCCCCCAGGCGACCGCTCCGGTGGCCGCGGAGGCACCGACCACGCGCCCGACCGTGCTCAAGGTTCGCCTGCCTTCGAGGCGTCCCACCCGCCGCCTGAGCACGAGCAGCGCGAACGCGGTCGCGAACCAGTACCCGACCGAGAACCCGAGCGCCAAGCCCTGCACCCCGAGATCGAGCACGAAGTACAGGAAGAGGTTCGCCGCGATCGTCACGGCCATCGCGGCCACGTTGATCAGCGCCGGCGTGCGGCTGTCCTTCTGAGCGTAGAACGCACGCAGCAGCAGCTGGAACAACGAGAAGGGGAACAGGCCGATCGCGAAGGGGATCAAGGCCGAGGCGATCAGCTCCGCAGACGCCTCGGAGGTGTTCCCGTAGGCGAACAGCAGCCGCGTGATCGGCAGCGAGAGGGCCAGGTACCCGAAGGCGGCGGGGATCAGCACCACGGCGGTCAACCGCATCCCCTCGCCCAGCAGCGAGCGATAGCCCGGAACATCGTTCGCGCTCCAACGCGCCGACAGCCGGGGCAAGAGCGCGGTGAACACGGAGACGGAGAAGATCGCGTGGGGAAGCTGGAACAGGATGAACGCGAACGCCCACGCCGCCGTGAAGTCACCCTGCTCGCGCGTCGCGATCTTGATCACGACGAACAGACCGACCTGGTTGACGGCCACGTAGACGACGGTCCACTTGGCCAGATGTGCGATCCGCGAGACCGCCTCGTGCCGGAACCGGAAGTTCCATCTCCAGCGCCATCCGGTGCGTCGCAATGTCGGCCAGAGCGCGACCGTCATCGCGACGACACCCAAGGTCGTTCCGATCGCGAGCACCGACTTCTGCGCGAGGCTGATCGTCTCCGGACTGGCCGGATCGGGGCCGGGCATCAACACGAAGGTCACGAACGTCCCGATCGCGACGAGGTTGTTGAGGACGGGGGCGAACATCGGTGCGGCGAAGCGTCGGTGGGCGTTCAGTAGTCCGGCCGCGACCGCGCCGAGCCCGTAGAAGACGATCTGGGGTGCGAACCAGCGCAGGAAGAACGCTCCGAGTGATCGGGAGCTCTCCGGGACGTCGCCGGCCATGTAGAGGTCGATGATCGCGGGGGCGAGCAGGATGCCGAGCAGGGCGACCGCGGCGAGCACCGTGAAGGTCAGCGTCATCACGCGATGCGCCACATCCCAGGCCTCGGTGTCCCCGTGGTGCTGGCGCCAGTCGACGAAGACCGGGACGAACACCGAGGACAACACCCCCCCGAGCACGAGTTCGTAGACGATGTTCGGAGTGGTGTTCGCGACGTTGTAGGTGTCCGCGAGGCGATTCTCCGCGACCCCGAGCGCGGCGGCCATCGCGGCGAGGCGAGCGAACCCGGTCAGCCGGGACAGCGCGGTACCGATCGACATCACCGCGGTGTTGCGCACGATCGCTTCGCGCGAGTCGTCACTCAGCGGCCGCTCGGGGGGATCCGGCGGCTCGGGGCCTAGGCCTTCGTCCGTCGGAAGAACCTCCTCACCCACAGCGCGACGAGCACGAGGGCCGCGCCGATCGTGATCACGAGCGCGATCGTGCTGTACCCGGTGGAGCGGACGATCATCGTGGCCTCCGACACCGGCCTGCCCGTCGGGGCGCGCACGACCACGCGCAGGGGGAACTGACCCGTCGTCTTGAGCCGTACGTCGAACACGAGATCTCGTGTCTCGCCCGGTTCCAGCTCGTTGACCTCGCGTGCGGCAAGCTGCTCGAGCTGGGGGGATTCCAGACCGACGACGACCGAAACCGACTCGGTCCCGTCGTTGGCCACGGTCAGGGGGATCCGGGCGTTCCTCGAGGTCAGCGTCACGACGGGGCTCACGCCGGGGGTGATCCTGCCCATCTCCGAGCCGACTCGGGCGTCGACCGATCCGAGCACCGCGAGCCCTCCGTCCGGGTCGTCGAGGAACTCGGCCGCCTCGGCGAGCAGGACGCGATCCTCGAGCTGGTCGGGCAGGGGGCTCGCATCATCGAGCATCGAGCGGTAGGTCGCGATCCTCCGGCGCGTTCCGCGGATCGCGTCGACGTACTCGGGTCCGAACCCGCGATCGTCCAGCTCGACGAACCCGACGGGGCGCTCCGGCGGGGGAACGAGTGCCACGAGCTCTCCGGCCGTCAAGGGTCCGAGGAACGGGCCCGAGGAGATCCGGGTCGCCAGCCCCGCGACCAAGGGCCCGGGAGCCGACTCGGGGAGCAGGATTGACACGCCCCGATCCGCGATCCCGGGCTGCTCGAGCCAGACGGTCGCCAGCATCGCGAACGTCTGCTGCGCGACCAGAACCGGGTCGGTCGCCGCGAGCTCGGAGGTGACGAGGTTCTGCAGGCTCTGGGTCGCGACGACCGCCGTCACCCCGTCCCGTCCTCCGGGCAACGTCGCCGTCGGCGGAGGAGAGAGGTCGTTGGCCTGCGCGCTCGGCGGCACCGCGAGGGGCGTCAGGAGCACGACCTCGGCGCCGCGGGCGGCGACACGATCGAGCGATCCGGCGTCGATCGCCGCCCGCCGCGGCAGGAGGATCCGCTCGGACGGCACGACGTCCAGGAGCTGTTCGACCACGCCGCTCCCGATCGCGAGCTGTGGCTCGAGGTCGCGCGCCAGCGCACCACGCAGCGACGGAAGCGTGGCCCCCGCGAACGTCGGTGCGGTGATCCGTACGTTCGGCAACGGCGCGACCCCTTCGAGGGACCGCAGCAGCTCGGCCGCCTCTGCCGCGCCGCCCTCCCCCTGGACCACCTGGCGTACGCCACCTGTATCGGCGACCCGGTAGCCGTTCGCCATGTCTTGCAGCTGGACCAGAAGCTGCGGCGCGACGGCAAGATCGACCGCGAAGGGCCGCCGACGGCCGGTCGCCTCGACCAGCCCCGTCACCGCCGAGGTCAGTCGGCCGTCCGGCGCGATCGCGCGCTCCAGTCGCGCATCGGTGAACACACCGTCCGGCCCCCGAACCGGCGGCGCCGTGAGCTGCACGCTCGTTTGGACGCGCAGCGGAAAGGTTGGAGGGTTGTTGACGATCACGACGACGGCGCTGCGCAGGATGGCGACCGCGGTGTTCCCGCTCAGCAGTTCGAGGCGCAGGGGATAGACGTAGGACTGCACCCGGTCCAGACCCGGCGCGGTGAGCGAGATCTGGGTGCGGAATGACCGCTCGATCCCGGGCTCGAGGGTGCCCTCGAGCGGCACGTCCTGGCCACGCACCTCCGTGTTGTCCCCCGGGTCGTCGACGAGGGCGAGCTCCAGGTCCGAGCGCGAGAACGCGGGTGCGAACGCCGTCACCCCGAGGGCGAGGTCCCCGAGCGGGACCTCTCCCGTGTTCCGGGCGCGCACCTCGATCGACACTTTCGGGCGCTCGTCGTCCACCCACGGGGTCTGCTGCACGAGGGCCAGCTCGACCCCCGCTTCCTGGCCGAGCGCCGGAGCGGGGGGGTCGAGCGTGAGCACCCCGAGCAGCATCAACAGCAACAGGGGAACGGAGGTGAGAGTGCCGCGAGCGCTCATCGGACGACGGCTCATCCTCGCACGCCGATCGTGGTCGCGCCCAGCAGCGTCACGCCCTCGGTGATCGCGTAGGCGAGCCCGACGATGCCGAGGAACGCCGCGACGACCAGGCGCAGCGTTCGCTCTTTCGTACCGAGAGCGATCGTGGCCCCGATCCGGGCACCGGCGATCGATCCCACGGCGAGGACGCCGACGATCGCCCAGTCGATGTTGTCGAGCAGGACGTGCACGATCGTTCCCGGGATCACGAGCACGATGATCGCGGCGAGCGAGGTGCCGAGAGTGGTCTTCAGCGGCATGCCCAGGAGGCCGGCGAGCAGCGGAACCATGATGATGCCGCCGCCGATCCCGAGCAGCCCCGAGGTGAAGCCGGCAGCGACGCCGATCGCGGCGTAGGTCCAGACAGGGATCCGTCGTTCCTCGGCGGCGCTGATCGATCTCCCTCGCGCGACGCCGATCGCCTGCCAGATCAGCAGGGCCCCGGTCGCCACGAGGAGGATCTGGCCGTCGAGCGCCTCGGCCGCGGCCGCGCCACCGGCCGAGGCGAGCGCGCCGGTGACCGAGATCCATCCGGCAGCGCGGACGTCGAGATGTCCCGCGCGCCAGTACGTGTAGGCACCGACTAGTGCCGTCGGGAAGATCACGGGCAGTGGCGACGCGACCGCGACGATCGGTTCGGCGCCGAGGAACGTCGAGATCGCGGGCGTCGCGACGACCCCGCCACCGACGCCGAACAACCCGGACAGGATCCCCGCGGCGAGGCCACTGGCGATCCCGAGGACGATCTCCAGGGGCGTCACCGGACGCCGCCGCCCGCCGCCGGGCTCGGCGTCGGTTCGCTCACGCCAGCCGCTCCAGGGCGCGCTCGAGCGTCTGGCGTTCGCCGCGATAGGCGGTGAGCTTGACGGCCTCGTCGGCGGGGAACCAGCGGACGTCCTCCATCTCGTCGTCGTGGCGCGTGACGTCGCCACCGGTCGCGCGCATCAGGAACATGTGCACGAGCTTGCGGATCCGCGCGTCGTCCCAGACGTAGAAGTAGCGGGTGTCGCCGAGAGGCTCCTCGACCACGACCTCCAGGCCCGTCTCCTCCAGGGTCTCGCGGACGGCGGCCTCCTCCGGTGTCTCCCCGGCCTCGATCGCGCCCTTCGGCAGACCCCACACCAGCTCCCCTTTCCGCGTGCGCCGGGCCGCGAGGACGATCTCGAGCGCGTCGGCCTCGCGCCGATAGACGACGCCGCCGGCGGAGACGGCCTTCGTCACGGGGGTCCCCGGACGGCTGCTGCCTCCCTTCGAGCGCCTCTTCCGGGCCGAGGACCGGCGCCGGCGGCTCACCGGGGCCCCCCTCGGGTGGCCGGTGCGTCCGCGAGGCGCGATGCGCCGATCGAGGTCTGCATGACCTGGGGATTCTATGCAGGCACGTCGAGGGGGCCCGGGACCCCGGATGGGGGACTTCAAGCCTCGGTCCTTCGTGCCGATAGGAGTGACGTTAGGCCGCAGGCATCCGGACCGGGTTCATATGGGGCATCGGACCGGGCATGGGGAGGAGCCGTGCTGGACGTCAACGAACTGCTGCGCTACATGGTGGAGAAGGGCGCGAGCGATCTCCATCTGAAGGGGTCGAACGTGCCGTTCATCCGCGTGGACGGCGAGCTGGAGCCAGCCCCGTTCCCCACACTCACGGCCCAGGACACCCAGGCGTTCGCCGAAGCGGTGATGCCCGAGATGCGCGCCCGGGAGTTCGCGACGACGAACGAGGCGGACTTCGGTTACACGCTCCCCGGCGTCGGGCGCTTCCGGATCAACGTCTACCGCCAGCGCGGCGTCCCCGGCCTCGCGATCCGCCGCGTTCGCTCCGAGATCCCCAGCTTCGAGGAGCTGCGACTGCCGCCCGCGGTGCGCATGCTCGCCGACGAAAACCGCGGACTGATCCTTTTGACCGGACCCACGGGAACCGGCAAGACGACGACGATCGCCTCGATGATCGGGCACGTCAACGCCAGCCGACGCTGTCACATCGTGACGGTCGAAGACCCGATCGAGGTCGTCCACGAGGACAACATGTCGATCGTGGAGCAGCGCGAGGTCGGGCTCGACACCGAGTCCTACAGTGCCGCGCTCAAGCGCGTGATCCGGCAGGACCCCGACGTGATCTTCATCGGGGAGATCCGCGACCCGGAATCGGCGCTCTCCGCGATCCAGGCCGCGGAGACGGGTCACATGGTGATCTCGACCCTGCACACGATCGATGCCACCGAGACGATCAACCGGATCCTCGACCTGTTCCCACCCCAGCAGCAGCGGGAGGTGCGCACGTCGTTCGCGGGCGCGCTGAAGGGGATCGTGTCGCAGCGGCTCGTCGTCCGCGCGGACGGCAAGGGCCGCGTTCCGGCCGTGGAGGTGCTCGTGAACAACGGCCGCGTCTACGAACGCATCGTCGACCCGGACGCGACCCTCGAGATCTCCGAGGTGATCGCCGACGGCAGCTTCTACGGCATGCAGACCTTCGACCAGGCGCTCGTGAAGCTGGTCCAAGAGGGCATGGTCACCGAGGACGACGCGCGCAAGGCCGCGTCGAACCCGCACGACTTCAACCTCGCCCTCAAGGGCGTGCTCACGCGCGGTCAGCCCCAGCTGCAGTAGCGCCTGCCGGATCGGTGCAGGGGGCCGGGGGTATCCTCGACCGATCATGGCCGATGGGAACCAGACCCCGGGCGCCGGCACCTTCCTCGAGGTCGATCCGCTCGCGGAGGAGCTGGGAACGCGCTTCGCGGCCGCCGGACATCAGTTGTACCTCGTCGGCGGCAGCGTGCGCGATGCGATCCTGCAGCGCAGCGACCCGCACGCCGACTTGGACTTCTCCACGTCGGCTGCACCGGCCGAGACCACGCGCGTGCTCCGCGGCTGGGCCGATCACGTGTTCCTCGTCGGGGTGAAGTTTGGCACCGTGGGCGCCCGGCAGGGCGATCGGATCGTCGAGGTCACCACGTTCCGCGAGGAGGTCTACGACGCCGAGCACCGCAAGCCGGCGGTCACCTTCGCGAAGGACGTCGAGGCGGACCTGTCCCGCCGCGACTTCACGATCAATGCGATGGCGGTTCGGCTGCCGGGCGGTGCGTTCGTCGACCCGTTCGGGGGCGTCCGGCACCTGGTGGCGAAGGTGCTCGACACGCCGCTCGAGCCCGAGGTCGCGTTCTCCGACGACCCGCTGCGGATGCTGCGCGCCGCGCGGTTCGTCTCGCAGCTCGACGTCACACCGGCACCGCGCGTCGTCGCCGCGATCGAGGCGATGCGGGAGCGGCTCGAGATCGTATCGGGGGAGCGGATCCGTGACGAGCTCGACAAGCTCTTGGCAGGAGCGATGCCCGGGAAGGGACTCGACCTCGTCGTCGACACGGGTCTGGGCGACCTGTTCCTTCCCGAGGTGCCGGCGATGCAACTCGAACAGGACCCGGTGCACAAGCACAAGGACGTGCTGCGGCACACGTACGCGGTCGTGGAGAGCTGCGACCGCACCGACGCCACGCTGCGGCTTGCCGCGCTGCTGCATGACATCGGCAAGCCCAAGACGCGACAAGTCACGCCCGAGGGGGTGCAGTTCCATCACCACGAGGTGGTCGGGGCGCGGATGGCGCGCGACCGGATGCAGGCGCTGCGCTACCCGAACGCGACGATCGACGACGTCTGCACGCTGATCGAGCTCCACCTACGGTTCCACGGGTACGGCGAGGGATGGAGCGACGCGGCCGTGCGCCGCTACGTCCGGGACGCCGGTCCGTTGCTCGATCGCCTGAACCAGCTCACCCGCGCCGACGTCACGACGCGCAACCCGAAGAAGGCCGAGCGGTTCGCTCGTCTGCAAGACGAGCTCGAGGAGCGGATCGCCGCGCTCGCGGAGCAGGAGAACCTCGACGCGATGCGTCCGCCGATCGACGGCCGGCGCGTGATGGAGCATCTCGGCCTGGAACCCGGTCCCGAGGTTGGCCGGGTGCTCGAGCATCTGATGGAGCTGCGGATGGAACGCGGCCCGATGACCGAGGAGGAAGCGATCGACGCCCTCGACGCCTGGGCCCGAGAGCACGAGCTCGCCTGAATCCGCACCGGATCCTTATCCGGTCCCGGTCCGCCGGAATGGGTGGAGGATGCGGCCGAGGGTCCCCGCCGAACCCCGCCAGTGCTCTGCGATGATCTCGGGTCCGCTGCGTCGCAGCAGGAAACCGAGTGCCAACGCGGCGACGACGGCGTCGTCAAGCGGGCCGAGCACCGGCACGAACTCCGGGACGAGGTCGATCGGGGAGACGAGCCAGACCACCGCCACGGCAAGTACGACCTTGGCAGATCGCGGCACGCGGCGGTCGCGGAGCAGATCGCGGAACAGCAGCAGGAGGTTGGGGACCAGCGTGGCTAGCTCCCTGGCGGCGGTGCGGCGCCCGGCCAGGGCCAGCGCGGCGATCACCGCGAGCCAGACGGCGACGGCGATCGCGAGAGCCAACAGGATCGTGCGCACGTGTCGCAGCGTACGCCCCGGATCGGAGCACCCGGCTACCCTAGTGCGACCATGGCCACCGCAACCGAACAGCCCGAGCCTGAAGCGGTCCGTGTCGATCCCAAGAGCGGGCTGCGTTCGGACGAGGTCGCCGAGCGGGTTGCGCGGGGGCTGGTCAACGACGTTCCTACCCAGACCACCCGCTCGGTCGCGCAGATCGTCCGCGCCAACGTCATCACGCGGTTCAACATCATCCTCGGCTCGATGCTCGTGGTGATCCTCACCGTGGGGCCGATCCAGGATGCCTTGTTCGGTGGCGTGCTGATCGCGAACGCGTTGATCGGAATCGTCCAGGAGCTCCGTGCCAAGCGCACCCTCGACGAGCTGGCCGTCCTGACGACGCCGAAGGCGCGCATCGTGCGCGACGGCGACGTCGCCGAGTATCCGATCGGGGAGGTGGTCCTCGACGACGTGCTCGAGCTGCAGCCCGGCGACCAGGTCGTCGTCGACGGCGACGTGCTCGATGCCGACGGTCTGGAGATCGACGAGTCGCTGATCACCGGAGAGTCCGATCCGGTGCTCAAGCACGTGGGCGATCCGGCTCAGTCGGGTTCGTTCGTCGCGGCGGGCAGCGGTCGGTTCATCGCGACGAAGGTCGGACGAGCCGCGTACGCGGCCAAGCTCGCGATCGACGCACGGCGCTTCACGTTGACCCAGTCGGAGCTGCGGTCGGGGACCGACACGATCCTGAAGTACGTGACGTGGGCGATCGTTCCCACGGCCGCGCTCCTGTTCTGGTCCCAGCTCCGAGGTGACGCGTCGGTCGCCGAGGGACTTCGGGGCGCGGTTGCGGGGGTCGTCGCGATGGTCCCCGAGGGTCTCGTACTACTGACGTCGCTCGCGTTCGCGATCAGCGTCGTGCGCCTCGCGCGCAAGCGCGTGCTCGTTCAGGAGCTCCCGGCGGTCGAGGGGCTCGCCCGCGTCGACGTGCTCTGTATCGACAAGACGGGAACCCTGACCGAGGGACGCCTCACCGTGGAGGACGTGGAGCTGCTCGAGGGAGACGCCCCGTACGAGGACGCCCTCGCCGCTCTCGCCCGCGTCGACGCGCATCCGAACGCGACGATGGGCGCGATCGGGGAGCGGTTCGCGCGGGTCCCCGACGATTGGCACGCGACGACCGCCGTCCCTTTCTCGAGCGCCCGGAGATGGAGCGGAGCGACCTTCCGCGATCGTGGGTCCTGGATCCTCGGCGCTCCGGAGGCCGTCCTCGGGGACGGCCTCACCTCCGATCGAGAGCTGGCGCGGGCGATCGCCGACCGCGCGGAACAGGGCCAGCGCGTCGTCCTGCTCACCCACGCGGATGCGGGCCTCGACGAAGAGGGAGCGCTGCCACAGAGCATTGAGCCCGTCGCGATCGTGGCGCTCGCCGACCAGCCCCGCCCCGACGCGGCAGCGACCCTCGGGTACTTCCGGGAGCAGGACGTGACGGTCAAGGTGATCAGCGGCGACGATCCACGGACCGTCGCGGCGATCGCGGGACGCCTGGGTCTCGAAGGCGCCCAGAGCGCGATCGACGCCCGCGAGCTGCCCGAGGAGAACGTCGCCGCACTCGGTGAGGCCCTCGAGGAACGAACGGTGTTCGGGCGCGTGAGCCCCCAGCAGAAGCGGGCGATGGTGCAGGCGCTCCAGACACGTGGGCACACGGTCGCGATGACGGGCGACGGCGTGAACGACGCGCTGGCGCTGAAGGACGCCGACCTCGGGATCGCGATGGGATCGGGCAGCCCCGCGACCCGCAGCGTTGCCCAGCTCGTGCTGCTCGACTCGACGTTCGACGCGATCCCGCAGGTGGTCGGCGAGGGACGCCGCGTGCTCGGCAACATCCAACGGACGTCGAACCTCTACGTGACCAAGACCGTCTACGCGATGCTGATCTCGATCGCGACCGGCGTGCTCGGGTTCGTGTTCCCGTTCCTGCCGCGGCATCTGACCCTGATCGGTTCGTTGACGATCGGGATCCCCTCGTTCTTCCTCGCGCTGGCACCGAGCAGCGAACGCTGGCAGCCGGGGTTCCTGCATCGCGTGCTGCGTTTCTCGATCCCCGCCGGCGCCCTCGCGGCGCTCGCGACCTATCTCAGCTACACGTTCGCGCTGGACACCGACGGCGTGTCGCTGCGCGAGGCCCAGACGACGGCGACGATGGTGCTCTGCTGGATCGGCTTGCTCGTGCTCTCGATCGTCGCGTCGCCGCTGAACACCTGGAAGCTCGTCCTGATCTGGACGATGGGTGCGCTGTTCGTGCTCGCGGTGATCCTGCCGTTCACCCAGGAGTTCTTCGCGCTGGAGACGCCGCCGTTGATCGTGTGGCTGGCCGCGTTCGGCATCGCTTCGATCGTGTGGTCGGCCGCGCGCCTGTTCGTTCCCCACCCGAAGGGCAGTTCCGGCGTTCCCCTGATGGACTAGAGCAAGCCGATCCGGCTCGGGGGCCAGATCTTCACGAACGCCTTGCCGACGACCTTGTCGAGCGGAACGGTGCCGAGACTGAAGCGGGAATCACGCGAGGAGCCACGGTTGTCGCCCATCACGAACAGCTCGCCGTCGGGCACGGTCTCGGGCGGGAAATCATCGGTCTTCTGCGTCAGGTAGGGCTCGTCGATCGGCAGGCCGTTCACGAACACCTGGCCGTTGCGGCCTTCGACCGTGTCGCCCGGCTCACCGATCACACGCTTGATGAAGTCCTCCTCCGGGTTGCTCGAGACGCCGAGACCCTGGGCGAGCCAGTGGACGAACCCGCCCACGATCCCGCGATCGACCTGCGAGGCCGGATCGGGGTTCTCGAACACGACGATGTCGCCGCGCTCGGGGTCGCCGAAGTAGTACGGGATCTTGTTCACGAGGACCCGGTCACCCGGATACAGGGTGGGCTCCATCGAGCTCGACGGGATGAAGAAGGCCTGGAACAGGAACGCCTTGATCACCAGCGCCAGCACGAGCGCGGTGATGATCAGGATCGGGAGTTCGCCGAGGAACCCGAGCTTGCCCTTGGACTTCGGGGCGTCGTCGGTCGGAGCCGCCTGCTTGGGATCGGTGTCGATGGCCATGGGGTTGAGCCCTCAGGGTACCCGTAACCGTCTGAACCAGACTCAGGGTGGGGTCAGCAGCTGATCCACGGGGGCGAAGTCGTCGCGGAGAACCCTCGCGTCGCCGATCCAGTCCGCAAGGTCCTCACCCTCGAGCGCATCGACGGACGCATCACCGCGTTCGCGCGTGACGGCCACCGCGGCCGGCACGTCGATGGGGACGTCGGATGCCGCGAGCACGAGGTTCCCGCCCGCATCTCCGACGAGCGTGCCCTGCTCGGCGAGGACCGCAACGTGCTCGAAGTGCGCGAGCAGGGTCGCGGTTTCCGCCCTGGCGAAGCCCAGGGGCGGGTAGTCGATCAGGTTCACGAGGTAGAGACCGTCGGGCGTGAGGACGCGGCGCACCTTCGCGAGCATCTCCTCGGTCGTGAGGTGCCAGGGGACGGCGAGCGCCCCGAAGGCGTCCTCGACCACGACGTCGTAGACGTCGGTGGGCTCGTCGTCGATCAGCCGCCGCGCGTCACCGATCCGCACGGTGATCTCGTCGTCGGGGGTCAGGCCCAGCCGCTGTTCGGCGACGTCGACGAGATCGCTGTCGACCTCGAGCACGACGTTGCGATCCACCTCGTGCTCGGCGGGCCAGTATCGGGGGAGGGTGAACCCGCCACCTCCGATGTGCAGCACCGAGATCTCCGCCCCGTCGGCGACGTGGCTCGCGACGAGCGCTGCGAACCGCTTCGCGTAGTCGAACTCCAGATGGGCGGGGTCACCGAGGTCGACGTACGAATGTCGCAGGTTGTCGAGCACGAGCGTCCGTCCACCTTCCCGCGCGGGGTCCGAGACGATCCGCCCGCAGAAGTACGGGCTCTCGAACGCACACGGCGACACCGCGAACCCGAGTGTTCCGCCGACGAGGACGAGCACGACCAGGACCCCGACGCGGCCCGACTTTAGCGGAGGGTCGAGCCGCCACCACACGACGGCACCCGCGATGACGAGTGCGATCCCCACGGAGGTCACGATCACCCGCGACGGCAAGGCCGCGACCAGGATGAACCCGGTCACGAACGTGCCCACCAGCGCGCCCGCGGTGCCGAGCGCCGAGAGGAACCCGACGACGCTGCCCGTGTTGTCGAGGTCGCGGATCCGCAGCTTCGCCACGGTGGGGGTGACCGAGCTCAGCACGGCCGCAGGAGCGAAGAAAGCGAACGCTGCCAACACCACGCTCGCGAACGGGCCGTTGCCCGTGACGCCCGGTCCGATCGTGTCGACGAGCACCCCGGACAGCAGCGCGAGTCCGCCGCCGAGCGTGAGCGCGCGCCCGAGGAGCTTCTCGGGCATGACACGGTCGGCGAGCTTACCGCCGTACCAGCTCCCGACCGCGATCCCCGCGAGACAGACGCCGATCACCGCCGTGTAAGTCTCGATCGTCACCCCCGTGTAGGGCGCGAGCAGCCGCGCCGCGAGGATCTCGAGCACGAGGACGGCGGCTGAAGCGGAGAACACGAGCGAACCGGCGAGGAACGGTGACATCCCGACCAGCCTACGGGTGGCCGGAGCCGGCCGCCGCGTGCGAACCTCAGACGGGAACGACCCGGATCTCCACGGCCTTGACCGATGCCCACACCTCGATGCCGGGCGCCAGGTGCAGACGCCGGACCGAGTCGTGGGTTACCTCGGCGACGATCGGCGGGGACGTGGCCAGTCGCACCCGCGCGCGTGCTCCTTCCTCGGCGATCGCGGCGACCGGGCCGTGGAGCACGTTCCGCGACGATCCCTCCGGAGGCGCGGCGTGGAGCACCACGTCGGCCGGCCGGATCACCGCCGCCGCCTCGGTTGGAGTGCCCTCGTCCATGCCCTCGGGCCAGGTCACGATCAGCTCGCCATCCGCAGCGACGATCAGCCGCCCGTCGCCGCCTCCGAGGGGCTCGAGCCGTCCCCGGTACAGGTTCACGCCCACCAGGTCGGCCGCGTAGACCGTAGTCGGCGTGTCGCGCACCTCCTCGGGGGTTCCCACCTGCGTGACGCGCCCGTCCTCGAGGAGCACGAGCCGGTCGGCGAGGGTCATCGCCTCGACCGGGTCGTGGGTCACGAGCACACCCACCCCGTCGAATCCCTCGAGCGTCGAGGCGACGAGCTCCCGGATGTGGCCGCGCGCGCCGACGTCGAGCGCCGACAGTGGTTCGTCCAGCAGCAGCAGCGCGGGCTCGATCGCGAGTGCCCGCGCGAGCGCCACCCGCTGCGCCTCGCCCCCGGACAGCGTCGCCGGGGCCGCGTCGGCACGGTGGTCCACGCCCAGTGCATGCAGCTCGCGGCGAGCGCGCTCCCTCGCGGCGTCCCGTGGGGTCCCTCGAGCGCGGAGTCCGAACGCGACGTTCTCGGCCGCCGACAGGTGCGGGAACAGCAGCAGGTCCTGGAACACGACCCCCACAGGCCGACGCTCCGCGGGAACATGTCGGTCTGCCTCGTCGAGCACCGCGTCGTGCAGCACCACACGACCCTCGTCGGGACGCAGCAGTCCGGAGAGGATGCTCACGAGCGTCGACTTCCCCGCGCCGTTCGGCCCGAGCAGCGCGAGCGTCTCTCCCGCCCGCGCCTCGAACGCCGCGTCGAGCGCGAACCCTTCGCGGCGCACCCGCACGTCGACCGACAGACTCACCGGGATCCACCGCCGTCGAGGAACCGTCCTCGCAGCGCGAGGAGGACCGCCACCGACACGACCACGAGCAGCAGCGAGACGAGCAGGGCCCCGCGAGGATCGGTCTGGGTCGTCTCGAACACCGCGAGCGGGAGCGTCTGCGTGCGACCCGCGAGGTTCCCCGCGAACATCAACGTCGCGCCGAACTCCCCGAGGGCCCGCGCCCACGCGAGCACCGCACCCGCGACGATCTGGGGCAGCAGCAGCGGCAGCGTGACCCGCCGGAGCACGTACCCGGGCGATGCACCGAGCGTCCGCGCGGCGCCCTCGAGCCGTTCGTCCAGGGAACGCAGGCCGGCCTCGGTCGCAAGGACGACGAGCGGGAACGACACGAAAGCGGTCGCGATCACCGCTCCACCGGTCGTGAACGGCAGGGAGATCCCGATCGCCTCGAGCGGACCGCCGAGCAACCCGCGCCGTCCCAGCGCGGCGAGCAGTCCGACGCCCGCGACGACCGGCGGGAGCACGAGCGGCAGCACGACGATCGCGCGCACGAGCGTCCGTCCCGGGAACCGGATCCGCGCGAGGAGGAACGCCACCGGCACCCCGAGCACGAGGTCCACGATCGCCGCGGCCGAGGCGACGACGATCGAGAGTCGCAACGCGTGGAGCGTCGTGTCGGAGGGCAGGACCTCTCCCGCCCGCGACCACGCGGAGCGAACGACGATCCCCGCGAGCGGCAGTGCCACGAACGCCACGCCCACAACGGCGAGGACGACGATCGCGCGGGGAAGTCGGGTCCGTTCCACGGTTGCTCCCGGCTACGGCGGCAGGAACCCGTAGGAGCTCAGAACGGCCTGTCCGTCGGCGCCCGTGACGAGCTCGACGAGCGAACGAGCCAGATCCGGTTCGGGCGCGCCGGTCACCGCTCCGATCGGGTAGGTGGAGATCACGTTGACTCGCCGCGGGATGTCGACGGTGCGCACCTCCGGCTCGACCTCCTCCGTCAGATCCGTGACGTACACGATCCCGGCGTCGGCCTCGCCCAGGACGACCTTCTGCACGACGGCCTTCACGTCGTCCTCATTCGACACGACGTTCGCGAGCGCCGCCTCGCCGACCCCGGCGTTCGTCAGGACCTCGCGGGCGTAGGTACCCGCCGGCACGTCCTCCGCGGCCAGGATCAACCGGATTCCGGGCTCGGCGAGTTCCTCCACCGACGAGATCTCCGCCGGATCGTCGGCCGGCGTGATGACGACGAGGCGGTTCCGGGCGAAGTCGGCGCGCCCGGTCAGGCCCGGTCCCTCATCCTCGACGGCGTCGGCCCACGTCGGGCTCGCCGATGCGAACACGTCGACGGGTGCGCCCTCGACGATCTGGGTTGCCAGGCCGTCGGACGGTCCGAAACCGAGGAGCACCTCGACGCCGCCGTTCGCCTCCTCGAAGTCCGCCGCCAGGTCGGTGAACGCCTCGGTGAGCGATGCGGCCGCGAGCACGGTGATCTCGTGCCGGTCGTCGCCGGAGCCGCCGCCCCCTCCGGCGTCGCCGCAGGCGGTCACCACGAGCAATGCGGTGATCACCACCCCGACGGCCCGCCGTCGCATCACTTCGGTATCTCCACGCTGACGTTCGTCGCCTTGACGTTCGCGACGACCTCCGACCCCGGCTTCAGTTCGAGTTCGTCGACGGCTTCTCGGGTGAGGAGCGACAGGATCCGGTGTGGTCCGGCCATGATCTCGACGGTCGCCGCGACCTTGTCCTTCTCGACGCGCACGACGATGCCCGGGAAGCGGTTCCGAAGACTGTTCCCCGGTCCAGACCCCCGCTGCCTCGCCCGTCGTTCCGCGAGCAAACGCGCCAGTTCCCCCGCGGGAACGATCCGCTGACCGCCCTTCGTGCGCTCGGTCCGGAGCTTGCCCTCGGACTCCCACCGCCGGAGGGTCTCCACCCGCACGCCCAGCGCTTCCGCCGCTTGCCCGATCCGGAACCCCTCGTCCATGGCAAGCACTCTATCGGGTCGGTGTGCAAGACCGCCATATAGACCTGGCGATTGAGGTCTCGAATCCTATATATCCGACAGGCTCGCCTCGTTCGCTTCCAGCCGTTCATACCGGCGCAGGTAAACGGTCCTGGCCGCCGAGCCCTCTACTAGCGTGCAGGTCGTGAGGCTCGAAACGGGTGAGGGAGCCGGGCAGCGTGGCAGCCACGACTTCGACGCGATCTACCGGGAGGCGGGGCCGCAACTCTGGCGAACCCTCTACGGGGTCTGCGGCGGGCGAACCGATCTGGCGGAGGATGCGATCGCCGAAGCGTTCGCCCGCGCGATCGAGCGCGGAGGCCGCGTCCGGGATCCGATCGCGTACGTGTACCGGGTGGCGTTCCGCGTCGCGACGCAAGAGCTGAAGCGCGAAAGCCGACACAGCGACCTCGTCGAGCGAGCGATCCGCGAGACGCCCGGGGAACTGGAGGATCTGATGCGAGCACTCCGAGCTCTTTCCCCCAACCAACGGGCGGCGGTGATCCTCCGCTACGAAGCCGACCTATCGACGGCCGAGGTCGCGAAACGCATGGGGATGTCGTCGGCGACGGTCCGCGTGCACATCCACCGCGGCCGCAAGAAGCTCCGCACGCTCCTGGGCACTGAGGAGGTCGACGATGCCTGAACGCTGGCGATCGGAGCTCCGCAAGCTCGGGGACGTTGGAACGCCACCGGATCGAGGGTGGGAACGCTCCATGCCCACGCGGCCGCGGCGGCTTCCTCCCGCGAGAGAGCGGATAGTCGCGGGTCTCGTCGCGCTGACGGTCTTCGTCGCTGGAGGGTTCGTCCTCGTCCGAGCGTTCTCGTCGGACTCCCCCGGTCCGTTCCTGGACATCGTGCCCGGGCGGGTCGATCGGATCCCGGACGTCGCCGTCGTCACGTGCACGCAACGAGGCACCCAGGTGACGCCGAAGGTTCGACCGCAAGGCGACGGTGTTCATGTCCGGGTCGAGGGGGCGGACGGGCGTGCCGTCATCAACTTCCACGGGTCTCAACCCGACGAGAGCGTTCCGGTCGGTTCGGAGCGGGCCCTTGACGCGCCGGGCTCTCCCAATCGCGTCGTATGCCGCCTCTCGTCTTCGGGTGATGCTCCCGTGCGGGCAGACGCGTTCCGGGTGGTCGACCCGGCCGAACTGTATTGGCCGATGAGCCCCGAGTGCGATGCTCCCGTGGAGCGGGTGATCGACATCGGTGAGACGGCCGAGACCTGGGAGGGCGAGGAGGGCTTCCCTTCGCTCGTTCGTGTCGTTCGGAACGGCTTGCCGGGCGTGCGACCGTCCGACGAGGTGCGCGTCCCCGGGTGGCCGGAACGCAACATGTGGCGAGTCCCCATAGTGGCGGTGCGACGAGATGGCCTCGTCGTCGCGACGGTTTCTTCGTTCGACCTCCGCGAGGTGATCCACGTCTGTCCGGGAACCGGGATCGCCGAGCCCGAGCAGCCCTAGACCGCGAAGCGGATGTTCAGGATGTCGCCTTCGGCGACCACGTAGTCCTTGCCTTCGACGCGGGTCTTGCCGGCGTCCTTCGCGGCGTTCATCGAGCCGGCGGCGACGAGATCGTCGTAGCCGATCACCTCTGCGCGGATGAAGCCGCGTTCCAGGTCGGTGTGGATCACTCCTGCGGCCTCCGGCGCCGTGGCGCCGCGCCGGACTTCCCACGCGCGGGTCTCGTCCTCACCCGTCGTCAGGAACGTCAGCAGGTCGAGCTGTACGTAGCTCGAGCGGATCACGGACTCCAGTCCAGGTTCGGAGACCCCGAACTCCTCGAGCAAGGCGCGTGCCTCGTCCGCGTCCATCTCCGCGGTCTCGGCTTCGATCGACGCGTACACGCCGACCGTTGCCTCGGGCAGGCCTTCGGGGACCGCCGATCCCTCCTCGAGGTTCGCGATCGTGACCCACGGCTTGAGCGTCAGGGGCGCGACCCCGCGCAGGTGGGCTCGCTCGCCGGCGTCGAGGCCCGCGTCACGCAGCATCGTCTCGGTCTCCAGCGCCGCGTGAGCCTTCTCCAGCGCGGGAAGCTCGGGCTCGGGTTTCCCCTTCGAACGCTTCCGCGCCTTCTCGACGGCCGACTCGAATACCGCGAGGTCTGCCAGCAACAACTCCGCCCGGACCTTGTCCAGCTCCGCCGCCGGGTCCGCATCCGTACCGAAACAGCGGAGCACGACCGCGAGCGCGTCGACCTCGCGGAGAGCGGCGATCCCCTGGCTCGAGGAGATCCCGCCGGGCACGTCGACGAAGCGAACCTGCGCGGCGACGGTCTTCTTCGACGACTCGATCTCCGTCAGGACCGCAAGCCGGGGGTCGGGGACCGGGACCACGGCTTGGTTCGCCCGCCCGCCGGCGGCCCCCGCGCGCGTGAGCGCGGTGAACAGCGTGGACTTCCCGCTGAACGGAACGCCGACGAGTCCGATGTCCTTCACAGTCGGGCGAGCCTAGCAGCGGTTCTCGAGCAGCCAGCCGTGTCGAGGTCGTGACGGCGATGTTGCGGAACCGTGACGTCTCCGTTCCCGGTCTTGCCTCGCGCGTGCTCGATGGGCGAGGGTGCAGCTCATGCCGGGCACGAGCGCGCACGCTACCTGCAAGGACCCAGACCCCTCGCTGCGGGCCGCGCTCGTGGGCATCGTCGCGCTCGTCCCGGCAATCGCCTTCGGGGTCGCCAACGTGGTCCGTTGGGCCTTCGACGTCGAAACGATCGGAGAGATCGCGGGTCCGGTCGTTCGACACGGGGGCGGTGAGATCCGAACCCTGTTCGAGCTCTGGTCGACGCTCGGTCCGCTCGTCGCCCTGCTCGTGACGCTCCCCGACACCGTCTCGATCCGCCGTGCGCCGGGAACCACGTTCGGGGTCGAGGTCCGGGTCGCGGCCAGCCCGATCCACATCCTCGTGATCGTCGCCAGCATCGCCGTGCTCGCTCTGTTCGCGGGCTACCAAGCGGCCGAAGCGATGTTCACGCCCCCGGCCGACTAGAGCTGATCCCTCCCGGTCGGCCGAACGCGAGAGGGCGGGGCTTTCACCGGCCCCGCCCTCTTCCAAGCTCCGGTCGCGGATCCGCTAGGCCGACTTCGTCTCCCAGAAGATCTTGGCGAGGTCGTCGACGGCGTCGAGGAGCTTCTGCCCCTGCGCCGGGTCCGTCGACTTCTTGGCCGCGCCGGCTTCCTTCGTGGCGTGCCAGAACTTCTCGTGCAGGTCCGGGTACTTCTCCACGTGTTCGGGCTTGAAGTAGTCGGTCCACAGCACCCACAGGTGATGCTTCACCAGGTCCGCTCGCTCTTCTTTGATCGAGACGGCGCGGTCCTTGAAGATCTCGTCGTCCGAGCCCTGGTACTTCTCCTGGCAGGCCTTGACCGACTCGGCCTCGATCCGCGCCTGCGCCGGGTCGTAGACGCCGCACGGCAGGTCGCAGTGTGCGTGGACGACGCGGCGGGGCCGCAGCAGATCCGCGATACGCATGTCCCCTCCTTCGGGATGGTCCGTCGGGGTCCGTACTCCGATACCCGGAACCCCGCTCCGTGACGCACGCTACTCACGGGCCGCGGCTCTGACCACCCGGGATGGGGCTGTCCCCGAACGATTCAGGGGCTGGTCTCGTCGGGAGCGACTTCGGGCTGCTCGCCTTCGAGCTCGATGGGTGCCGGGCTCGGGACGAGCTCGCCGAACTCCTCCTCGACCAGGTGGCGCGTGACGGTGAGGTTCCCGGTGCCCGGGTCCTGCTCCACTACGTCCCATGCCACGAGGCTCGCTCCGTCGGTCGTGGATGCGGGATCGAAGTACAGGATCTCCGCGGACAGCGGAACGCCGCCCTCGGATGTGAACGAGATCGGTCCCGCTCCGCCGGTGGTTCCCGCGCGCAGGAACAGCGTTCCGTCGATCACCCGGGCCGAGGCCTCGTGGTAGTGCCCGGAGACGACGAGCGGAACACGGCCCGCGAGCGGTTCGCCGACTCGATCGTCGTGGACCGCGACGACGTCGGGAACCTCGGGGAGCTCCTCGAGCGCGGGGAGCACGACGTCGCGTCCGTACGCGCGTTTGACCCGATCGACCGCCTCGGTCTCGATCGGTCTGTCCGGGTCGCCGTTGAACAAGGGATCCGCCGTTCCGAAGAACGACACGCCGGCCACGTTCGCCTCGGTGCTATCGAGTACGAAGGTGTCCTGGAACCCCTCGATCGTCGCCGGAACGTCGGCGGAATCGTGGTTCCCGCGGATGAACACGTAGGGTCTGTCGAACTGCGGGACGTAGCGCAGGATCAGCTGATCGGCCCGCGTACCGAAGCTCGTCACGTCGCCGGTGTCGAGAACGGCATCGACGTCGAAGCCGTCCGCAACGCTCTTCGCGAAGTCGAACCCGAGCACCGACAGGTGCATATCGGAGATGTGGAGCACCCGGATCTGATCCCCGGACAGGGGGTTCGCCTCGATCGAGGCGTACGCCCTCGCCGCCCCGTCGACGAGCCGGCCGAGCTCGGCGCGGAACACGTCGAGCTGCTCGCCGGTTCGCTCCGCGGGGCCGAGCAGCTGCGGGATCAGGCTGAGTGATCCGGTCGCCTTGTACGCGCGGAACCGTTCCGGTGCGTAGGTGGCGCCCGCGAGGACGATGCTCGCGCCGACGACCACCAGCGCCGTCAACGTCGCGATGGCTGCCTGGCGCATCCGGCGACGGAACACGAGCAGTCCGAGAACGAGCGCGCCCAGGGTCCCCGCCGTCAGGGTGACCGCAGCGAATCGGGGGATCGCGTCGACCGCCGCCGCCTCGACCAGCGCGGTCAGTTCGTCGAGCCCGACGCCCGACGACACGAAGTCCTCGATCTCGGTGACGCGGACCTCTTCGAGCTCGGCTTCCAGGCGCAGGGGAGCGATGTGCGTGTCGGCGGTGACGCTGCCGAACGGTGGGAGCAGGACGTCGGTCACGCCTTCTCCGAAGCTCGAGTGCAGCCGCACGTCGAACGGCCCCATCCGTTCGACGGTCGTCGCGAACAGCGTCATCCCGATCATCGCGCCGATCAGCCCGACCGCGATCGCGGCGAGCCATCGGCCTACCCGCCGGCCGGCAGGCGATCGGACCGAGCTCACGAGTCGCTCGACCGGTGCACGAGGGGATCGTCCGGGCCGCGCCGGCCGCTGCTCGGAGTCGTCGGCGTCCGCGGGAGGCACCCAACCACTCTACGCTGTGGCGCATGGGGGTTCCGCGTGAGGGCGGTGTGGGGCGCGTCGGGCGCCGGTTCCGCGTGGGGCGGGCCGTAACCGCGGCCGCGGTCACGGCCGGCGTGATCGTCGCGTGCGTGCGGTGGCGCCCGTCGCGCGTCGAGATCGACGGCGCATCGATGGCGCCGACCTTGGTGCCGGGCGACTGGGCGCTGGCCGTTCCCGCCCGCCGCGTGAAGGTGGGCGACGTCGTCGTGCTCGGTCATCCCGAGCGCCTCGGCTTCGAGCTGGTCAAACGCGTGATCGCCGGACCGGGCGACCTCGCTCCCGACGGAACACCGCTGGGAGCCGACGCATGGTGGGTCGAGGGTGATGCGCCGGAAGCATCGACGGACAGCCGCTCGTTCGGGCCCGTTCCTCGCTCGCTGATCCGCCTGCGCGTCCGGCTGATATACGCGCCGGCGACGCGCCGTCGGACCTTGTGACGCCGGTGACAGGTACCGCCGTTCGTTCCACCCGCGTCGCGCGGATCCACGGGAGCGCTCCGAGGGTTCCCCAGGCTAGAACCGCGTACTAGGACCGCGTACTAGGACCGCGTACTAGAACCGCGTACTAGAACCGCGTACTAGCTGGGAACACACGATCGGGGGCCGCGCTGCCCTTCGGCGCGACCCACCCGGGTACGACCTACACTCGAGCGCGTGAACGTCCCGCCCCGTCCGGATCTGTCGCCGTCGCCGGCAGGCCGACCCCCGCGACGAAGCTTCGGCAGCGTGCTCATCGTCCTGGGACTGATCGGGATCCTCGCCGCGAGCGCCGTCGCCCTGAGCCGCGTGCGCGAGCGACCGGCGAGAGAGAGCGCCGACGCGCGAGCTGATCCCACCCCCGACGCCACCCGAACCGTGGTGCCGGACGCGCCGGCAGGTTCCGCGACGTTCCGGTTCCTCGAGCGCTCGAAGGGCAAGGGGCCGTGGCGGTTCGATCCGTGCGGAGAGATCCACTACGTCACGAACCTCGACGAGGCCCCACGCGGCGCGCTCGCGGACCTCAAGTCGGCCGTCGGTGCCCTCGAGGCGGCGAGCGGTCTCCGGTTCGACTTTGAGGGACGCACCGACGAGGTCGCCCGCCCGACCCGCGCCCTCTACCAGCCGGGAAGGTACGGCGAGCGGTGGGCGCCACTGCTCGTCGACTGGCACGACCCCAGGACCTCATCGTTCGACTGGCGTGTGAGCGACGAGGGCCCGCTCGCCCTCGGGCTCGCCAGCCCGAGATGGTCACCGCGCGATCCCGGCGTGTACGTCAGCGGCGTGATCGCGCTCAACGCCCGCGATCGCGGCCCTCGCGGGTTCGCCTGGCCGTGGTCCCGTGGCGTCACGATGCTCCACGAGCTCGGCCACGCCGTGGGCCTCGCCCACGTGCACGCGCGTGACGAGATCATGTCGACCGACGGGCGATCGACCGCGACCGCGTACGGGCAAGGAGACCTCGCCGGCCTCGCCCGACTCGGTGCCGACGCAGGGTGCCTGTCTCCCCCGCCTCTGCCCGACCGGTAGCTCTAGACGGTCGCGCCGGGCAGCGGGTCGCGCTCGATCGGACACGACATGCAACGGGGGCCGCCGCGACCACGGCCGAGCTCGAACCCCTCGACCGTGATCACCTCGATCCCGCCCTGGCGCAGTCGCGTGTTCGTGTCGACGTTCCGTTCGTAGGCGATCACGACGCCGGGCGAGATCGCCAGCACGTTGTTGCCGTCGTCCCACTGTTCCCGTTCGGCTTGGAACCGGTCGCCGCCCGTGTCGTAGATGCGGACCTCCGAGAGGCCGAGGGACCGGCCGATCGCACGGAACAGGTCGTCCTCCTCTTCGATCGTGACGCCCCCGACCCCCGGATGCAGTCGGTAGGTGAGCATCGATGCGCGCAATTCGGGGTAGACGGTGAACGCGTCCACGTCCAGCATCGTCAGCACGGTGTCGAGATGCATCGCGCTGCGCTTCTCGGGAAGCTCGATCGCGAGCACCTCGGTCGCCGCCCCGGCACGGAACAGCCGTTCGGCGAGCGTCTCGACGGTCCCTGGCCTCGTGCGCTCGCCCATCCCGACGAGCACCACCCCGTTGCCGATCACGAGCACGTCGCCACCCTCGACGGCGAGCGGGGCCGCGACGTCGTCGCTCCAGATCTCGAACGGCTGCCCGGCGAAAACGGGGTGGTGCCGGTAGATCACATCCAGGTGGAGCGACTCTCGCTCGCGAGCGGGCTTGGCGAGCGCATTGATCGATACCCCGCCGTAGATCCACGCCGACGGATCACGGGTGAACAACTGATTGGGCAGGGGGGTCAGGACGAATCCGCGGCGCACGTGGTGCACGAGGCTGTCGGTCTCGAAGGGCAGGTCCCCGAACGTGATGCCGGCGATCATCCGCTCGGTGAGCTCCTTCGCGGGCACGTCGTCGAGCCATTCCCGCACGGCGGGTCCCAGTAGGGGACCCAGGGTCTCGAGGTGGAGCCGGTCCAGGAGCGAGACCCGTACCCCGTCGAGGTCCAGCGCCTCGGCCAGCAGCTCCTCGAGGTAGAGGACCTCGACCCCCCGATCGGTCAGGGTGGCCGCGAAGGCGTCGTGCTCTTGCCGCGCGCGTTTGACCCAGGGGACGTCGTCGAAGAGCAGCTCGTCCTTGTTCGTGGGCGTCAGGCGTTGCAGCTCGAGGTCGGGCCGGTGGAGCATCACCCGCCGCAGGGTTCCGACCTCGGACCCGACGTACAGGCGAGGATCACGCTCACGCTCGCGCTCGGGTGCCTGGGCCGCCATCGTGGCGCTCAGTCTAGGGCGCCTCGGACCGCAGATGCTCGGGGGTTGTGCGTTCGTGACCAGCGGCGTTACGCTTTGCACCTGCACATGATCCGAACACGCTGCGCCGGACTCGTCGGGGCCATGATCCCCAGCCGCCTGTGCTGTCGCCCCAAGCCGGGCGGCGCCGCGGCCCTCGCGCGCGCACGCTCCTGACCTTTCCCTCCCCACCCCTCGTCCCACCCGATCCAGGAGGTCCCCCAGTGGACACCGCCGTAGAACCCACCCTCACCGTCGATGCCCGCGGGCAGTCCTGCCCCGGACCGATCGTGAGCCTGGCCAAGGAACTGAAGACCGCCGCCCCCGGCACCGTTGTCGAGCTGCTCGCCACCGATCCCGGCGCGAAGACCGACATCCCCTCGTGGGCCGAGATCTCAGGGAACGAGCTGCTCGAGGCGAGCGCCTCGGACGGGCAGTTCCGTTTCCTGATCCGTGTCCGATGAGCGCGCCCGAGACGAGCGACCCGGTCGCAGCCGACGAGCTGGAGGGAGCGGCCGTCGTCCGCGAGGACGGCGGGCTCTCGATCATCTGCTGGAGCGGCGACCTCGACCGCGTCTGGCCGGTGCTGATCCTGTCGACGACGGCCGCTGCGAGCGGGATGCACGCCAGCGTGTTCTTCACGTTCTGGGGCCTGTTCTCCCTGGTGAAGCCCGGGGTGCGGATCACGGGCGACAACTGGATGCAGAAGATGCTCTCGGTGATGAACCCCGGGACGACCGACAAGGCGAAGCTGTCGAAGTATCAGTTCGGCGGCGCCGGGCCGGCGATGATGAAGAAGCTCGCGAAGGACAACAAGGTGCCGCTCCCGAGCGAGCTGCTCGAGATGGCGCAGGACATGGGCGTGCGACTGATCCCGTGCCAGATGACGATGGACCTGCTCGGCCTCGGCACCGACGACTTGATCGATGGTCTCGAGGAGCCGATCGGCGCGGCCACCGCGCTGCTGCAGATGAAGGAGTCCGACGTCCACCTGTTCATCTAGCCGCGGTCGCGGTCAGAAGGTGTCCGAGAAGTCCTCGTCCTTGCCGACGAGCCAGAGGTCTCGGGCCTCGCTGGGATCGGACAGCCGCTTCAGCAGGGCGTACCACCCCGGCTCGTACGCGACGTCCCGGCACTCATCGCACTCGGCGAACGTGCCCGGATCGTGATCCATGTGTCCCATCCACTTTCCCGTCGGTGCGCCGTCGGTGCGGCGCTCGGTCCAGTGTAGGGGCCGCCTCCTGCGCTGACGCTACGTCGAAGGGCTAGAGATCGGCCCTCTCGCCGGGCCTATCGACGCAGGTCGTCCGGTCCCGGTGTCACGCATCGGAACAACAGCACCACCGGTGAGGGTGCTCGCGCGCCGGTACATGCTCGACTAGCGGTGGTTCGTGCTGAAGTGCTGCCAGTCCTTGACGTTGCGCCACGTTCCGCCCCATTCCCAGCCGATGTCGCGGAACGCACGCCAGACCACGTCGCGCTTGTAGATCATGCCGCGGCGCCGCTTCGAACGGTCGACGAACTTCCGGCCGCGCTTGGGCGAGACGTAGTTGCTCGAGGGGATGTAATAGGGGTTCTCAACGGGGTTGATGTCGATCGCCTTGCCGTACGCGTGCATCGACCACACGCCCGGTGATCCCGCTCGCCACCGGCAGTTGAACGCGCTCGTATTGTCATGCTTCATCGATCGCGTGTCGTTGGCGTTGTAGTGATCGACCAGGCGCATACGGCGGATCGGGAAGCGCGCCTCGTAGATGTCCCGGAAGGCCCGGACCATCCGGTCGGCGACCCTCTCGTGCACGACCAGCTCGCCCCACCGGGCCACGCGGTCGAAGGTCCAGATCCGCAGGCGCACGTAGCGCAGGTCCCGGAGCTTCACCGGGCATCCCGGGCGCCATGACTTCCCGGTCATCAGCCGCTTCGTCGGCCGGTCCAGCCGGGAGACGGCCCCCTCGAACGCTGGCTGACCCCCCGCGAGGGCGACGCCGGGAACCACGAGGAGGGCCGCGAGCAGGGAGAACACGAGCGCGCGGGCGAGGCGTCGGAGCACCATGGCTCCATCCTCGGCCAGACCGCGTCCCGGCTCAACCGGAAGGGCCCGATCCGGTGAGAAGTCACACCGTCGCAACAGATCGTTCGTGACACTAATTAGCCTGGTGAAGTATCATGGGGGACGTGACCGCTCCTCCCGTCTCCCGCAGCGTGGCCCCCGGCGAACTGGCCGGCCGGCTGCGGTTCGGTGTGATGCGGCTCTCCCGAACGCTGCGGCGCCAGGCCGTGTCCGGCATCACTCCCTCGCAGCTCGCGACCCTCTCCACGGTCGAGCAGGCCGGTCCGATCACGGTCGGCAAGCTCGCCGAGTCCGAACAGGTCCGGCCGCCGACGATGACCAAGATCGTCGTCGCCCTGATCGAGGCAGGCCTGGTCACCCGGCAGTCCGATCCGCTCGATCGCCGGGTCGCGTGGGTCCTGCCGACCCCCGAGGGCAAGAAGCTGATCCGCACCGCCCGCCGCCGTGGCGACGAGTGGCTCGCGAAGCGTTTGAAGACCCTGTCGTCGGCAGAGTTGGCGGTGCTCGATCGCGCGAGCCAGATCTTCGAGCGGCTGCAGGCCGAGCGGGACGCCCCGTGAGCGCGGTCGTCCTCGCGTTCCATCGCACGTTCGATTCGATGCGGGTCCGCAACTTCCGGATCTACCTGGCCGGCATGGCCGTGTCGACGACCGGGATCTGGATCCACACGGTCGCGTCCGCCTGGCTCGTCCTCCGCCTCTCGGGAAGCGGGGTCGCGCTCGGGCTGCTCCTCGCGCTCGAGTTCCTCCCGATCCTGGTGCTCGGTGCGTTCGGCGGCGTGGTGGCCGACCGCTTCGACAAGCGCCGGACGCTGATCGTCACCCAAACCGCCTTCGCGGTGCTGGCCCTCTCGCTCGGCGCGCTCGTGGCGTTCCAGGTCGTCCAGCTGTGGATGGTCTACGCCGTCGCGTTGGTCCAGGGCCTGGTCACGGCGGTCGATCACCCGACGCGGCAGGCGTTCGTCCCCGAGATCGTCGGCAAGCGGAACCTCGCGAACGCCGTCGGCCTCAACAGCGCCGTGTTCACCGGCACACGGATCGTCGGTCCGGCGATCGGCGCCGGCATCATCGCCGCGGTGGGTATCGCTCCCGGCTATCTGTTGGACGGTGTGTCCTACCTCGCGGTCGTCGTGAGTCTGTGTGCGATGCGGTCTGCGGAGCTCCGGCCGGCCGAACGCGCTCCGGAGGGCGAGCGCGGCGTGCTCGACGGACTCCGCTACGTGTGGAGCTCCCGGGAGCTCCGGTTGCCGCTGTTGCTGATGTCGGTGCTGTTCACTTTCTCGTTCAACTGGTTCGTGTTCATGCCGCTGCTCGCCGAGCGCACGTTCGACGGCGATGCGCGCACCTACGGTTTGATCCTCTCGATGATGGGTGTGGGCTCGTTCGTCGGCGCGCTCGTGCTCGCCCACCGCGCCCGACCCGGACGACGCCTGCTCGCCCTGGCGGCGGTCGCGGTGGGCGTGCTGAGCGTCGCCGCGGGGATCGCGCCGACCTTCGGCTGGGAGCTCGGCATCGTCGTCCTGCTCGGTCTCGCGTCGATCGCCTTCATGATCACCGGGAACACGACGCTGCAGCTCACGGCCGATCCGGCGATGCGCGGCCGGGTGATGTCGCTGTATTCGGTCGTGTTCCTGGGTTCGACGCCGATCGGCGCGCCGATCGCGGGCTGGGTCGGGGAACACCTCGGAGCTCGTACCGGGCTGATCCTCGGCGGCCTGATCGCGGCCGCGGGCGGACTGACCGCACTCTGGGCGCTCCGCCGCGCCTCGCGCACGGCCCGCGAACGGGCCGCGGAGCACGAGGCCGAGGTCGTGGAGCACACGGTCGTCCTCGACACTCCCGCCCCCGACACCGAGCCGGCGGTCGAGCGCTCGCTCTCGGCGTGAGTCGTCGGTCGCGAACCGGGGTATACAGGAGGCCTATGGCGACCACCCCACGCTCCCGACGAACGCGATCCTTCCCCCGACCCACGGTGCGGATCCCGCCGATGTCCCTCGATGCTGCGATGCAGCTGGCCCGGGACGAGAGCGAGTCGCTCCGTCGATGGCTCGCGTCGCCCGCGGGGAGGAAGACGCGCGAGCTGCTGGCGGCGGGTGTCGTCGCCGCCTCGCCGGTGATCATGAACCATCCGGCGCTGCGTGCGAGCCGGATCGTCCGCCTGTTCGGCGTGGCCGGCGCCGGAGCCCTGCTCGTCAAGCTCGCCGAGTCGATCAAGGAATGGGAACCGACGGCCGAGTCGCCGCCGAACGAGTCGCCGCCGTCCGAGCCGCGGGTCTGACCCTCGCGGCGTCGGTTCCCACGCCAGCCCCTAGGATGACGGGCATGGGTCCCTCCTCGCTCCGTCCGGGCGCGTTCGCATGAGCACGGGCACCCTCGGACGGACGTTCGCCTCACTGCGCGTTCGCAACTTCCGTCTGTTCATCGGCGGGCAGCTGCTGTCCGCGTCGGGCACCTGGATGCAGAGCGTGGCCGCGCCGCTGGTCGTGCTCAACCTGACCAGAGGAAGCGACCTGCAAGCGGTCTGGGTGGGCGCCGACGTCGCGCTGCAGTTCCTGCCGATCATGCTGCTCGGGGCCTATGGCGGTGTCATCGCCGACCGGTTCGACAACCGCAAGATCCAGATCACGACCCAGATCCTGTACGCGGTGGTGGCGCTCGGGTTCTGGATCGTTCTGGCGACCGGCGTCGCGGAGCTGTGGATGATCCTGTCGCTGTCGTTCCTGACGGGATCGGTGATGGCGATCGACATGCCGACGCGCCAGAGCTTCTACCTCGAGATGGTCGGGCCGCAGCAGCTCACGAACGCGATGAGCCTCAACACCGCGACCTTCACCGGCTCACGCATCGTGGGATCGGCGCTGGGTGGCGTTCTCGTCGCGGCGTTCGGCTTCGCGCCGGTGTTCCTGATCAACGCGTTGACCTACCTCGCCGTCGTCGCGGCCCTGCTCGCGATGCGCACGGCCGACCTGAACCCCCGCGATCGGGTCGAGCGCAAGCCCGGTCAGATCCGCGAGGGGATCCGCTACGTGTTCGGAACACCCGGGCTGCGGATCCCGATGTTGACGATGGCCGTCGTGTTCCTGTTCTCGTTCAACTTCGTCGTGCTGATCCCGCTGCTCGTGGAGACGACGTTCTCCGGCGGTCCGAGGATGCTGGGCTGGCTGATGTCGCTGTGGGGCGTCGGGTCCCTGGCGGGGGCCTTGTTCCTCGCGAGCCGGTCGACCCGTCCGAACCCCCGCAGGCTCGCGATGTTCGGTGTTGCGCTCGGTGGCGTCACGCTCGCGCTCAGCCTCTCGCCCACGCCGTGGATCGCCGGCATCGTGATGCCGCCGCTGGGTGCGATGGGGATCGCGTTCGCGATCACCGGCAACTCCACGCTGCAGCTCACGTCGAGCGACACGATGCGCGGCCGGGTGATGGCGATCTACACGGTCGTGTTCCTCGGCTCGACCCCGATCGGAGCGCTGTTGGCCGGCGCGATGGTCGTCGTGTGGGACCCCAGGATCGCCTTCGCGATCAGCGGGCTGATCGCCGCCGCGGTCGGCGCGTACGCGCTATCGGTCGTGCGCCGCATCGGGATGCAGGACACGATCGACGAGGCGCACGAGCGGGATGTCGAAGCGCGCGCGGCGGCGGAGCTCACCCAGCCGGAGCTGGCCACCGGCGACTGATCGCGTCCCATTCGCGACCGCTCACGGGGTCGCCCGGTCATCGAGCTCACGGACCAGGTGCCAGTCCTCGCCTTCACGACGGACATCGATCGTCGTTCCGTCCCGCATCGTCAGACGGAACGACTCCGTCCGACCGGTCGCGTCGAGACTCCCCGCGATCAGGACCTCGACCGGTTCGGTCACCGCCCCCCATACCACTGCCGTCGGTTTCCCCGCGTCGCCGCCGGTGAACTCGAGGGTCAGCTCGGGAGCGCGGGCCAGCCAGCGCGGGAGCACCGGCGACCAGGCGAGGAACAGCAGCCCGACCAGCGCCACCGACCATGCCTCGCCGAGCGTCGGGAGCATCCAGATCGCGACGAACGCCGCCAGCAGCCGGCTCACCTGGTACCAGACGTCGTAGACGGCGAAGATCCTGCCGCGGAAGCCGTCGGGGACCGACTCCTGCACCAGCGTGTCGGACGGGATCTTCTTCCAGGCGAACGAGAGTCCGACGAAGAAGCTGGCGAACAGCACCGTCCACGGTCCGATCAGGGGTGCGATCACGAGCAACGTCGCCCCGCCGACCGCGAACGCGACGCCGACGATCCGTTCCTTGGCCCATCGTCGCTCCAGCACTCCGACGGTGGCCAGGCCCGCGAACACCCCGAGACCCCCGGCGCCGATCAGGTACGAGAACGACCCGACGCCCTCCTGGAACCGCTCGCGGAACACGAACAGCGACAGCACGAGCACCAGCCCCTGCCCGAACTGGTCGACCCCCATCGTCGTGATCGGTCCCAGGGCGCGAGGCGTTCGCGCGAGCAGCCGGACCCCGGTCCCGAACTCGACCGCCACCCGTCGGAGCGCGTGCCGGAGCAGCTCGGGTGACTCGGGGAGCGTGTGCGGCCGAAGGTCGCTGCGGATCCGTGCGGCAGCAGCCGAAGCGATCAGCCAGATGACCCCGCACCCGATCACGAGAGGAACGGTCCCGAACGCGTCGGCGACGATTCCGCCCGCGAACACGCCGACGAGCAGCGCCGTCGTCCCCCCGATCGTGGCGAGGGAGTTGGCGATCAGCAGGTCCTCCGTCGGCACGAGCCGCGGCACGACGGCGCTGGCCGCAGACAAGAAGAACCGGTTGACCGACAGGACGAGGAGGGCTCCGCCGTAGAAGAGCACCGGCGCGTCTGTCACGTCGAGGAGCACGAGTGCCGCCGTCGCGACGCGGAGCAACGGGCCGATCACGAGGATCCTGCGCCGGGACCAGCGGTCGATGAAGACCCCCGCGAACGGACCGATCACCGAATACGGAAGCACGACGATCAGGCTCGCGATAGCGAAGCCGGCGGTCGTGGTCTGGTCTCCGGGCGAGAACACCAAGGAGGTCACGAGCGCCGCCTGGAAGAGCCCGTCCCCCACCGTGCTCGCCACGCGCATCGCCAGCAGCCGACGGAAGTCGGGCGCGCGCAGCGCGTCACGTGTGCGTTGCAGCGTGGGAGCGGCGGTGGTCATGCTTCAGCCTAGGCGTCGTCGTCGCGTAGCTCCCTGTCTCTCCGGTGATAGCGTCTATGCTATGGAGTGATAGCGCATGTGCTATGCTGATTCCATGAAGGGTGCGCATCTCGTTCGCGAGGCGCGACGCCGGGCCGGCCTGACACAGGCCGACCTCGCGGATCGCGCGGGAACGACCCAGTCGGCGATCGCGCGGCTCGAGCGCGGGGGGTCGGCTCCCTCGCTCGAGCACATCGTCGATCTCGTCCGGTCCTGTGGGCTCGATCTGCGGGTCCGACTCGTCGACCTCGATGACGACGACTGGGCGCTCGCGCGCCAGAACCTCGCGTTGGACCCGGACGAGCGCGTCGAGCGCATGCTCGCCTCGGTCCGGTTCGCGCAGGCCGGCCGTGAAGCGCTCGCCGCGGGCCCTCGCGAACCATGACTGCGTTCCGCCCCGAACACATCCTCGAGGTGCTCGAGCGACACGCGGTCGAGTTCGTGGTGATCGGGGGCTTCGCGGCCGTGATCCACGGCGCGCCGCACACGACGACCGACGTCGACGTGACACCGTCCCGTCGTCGCGACAACCTGCAGCGGCTCTCGGAGGCGCTCACCGAGCTCGACGCCCGGATCCGTACGGTCGACGAACCCGAGGGCCTCGTGTTCGCGCACTCGGCGTCCTCGCTCGAGCATGCTGGGATCCTCAACCTCGTGACGACCGCCGGGAACCTGGATCTCTCGTTCGTTCCGTCTGGAACCGGAGGGTTCGACGACCTGCGACGCGAGGCCGTCCGGCTGCGGATCCTTGGGGTGGATGTTTCGGTCGCATCGCTCGGTGACGTGATCCGTTCGAAGGAAGCCGCTGATCGGGAGAAGGACCGTGTGGTGTTGCCCGTGTTGCGCCGGATCCTGGAAGAGGGCGGAGACGGGGGAACCGGGTAGCCTGCGCGGCGTGTCCCAGCAGCCCCGCGGCGAGCCGGAGCGATCCCAACCGACGGTCTCGCCGTTCATCGACTTCACGCGCGAGCAGTGGGCCGCGCTCCGCGCGTCCACCCCGCTCACGTTGTCCGAGGACGACCTGTTCGCGCTCCACGGACTCAACGAGTCGGTGTCCCTCGCGGAGGTCGAGGAGGTCTACCTGCCGCTCTCGCGGCTGCTGAACCTCCAGGTGGCGGCGGCCCAGCAAGCGCAGCAGGCGACGGCGACGTTCCTCGGGCACAACGGTCAGCGCGTGCCGTACGTGATCGGTGTGGCCGGCAGCGTGGCGGTGGGGAAGTCGACGACCGCGCGCATCCTGCGCGAGCTGCTTGCCCGCTGGCCCGATCATCCGCGCGTCGATCTCGTGACCACGGACGGGTTCCTGCTGGCGAACGAGGTGCTGGCCGAACGCGGCCTGATGGAACGTAAGGGTTTCCCCGAGAGCTACGACCGGCGCCGGCTGCTGCGGTTCCTCGCCGACGTGAAGTCCGGTCGGGACCGGCTCGAGGTGCCCGTGTACTCGCACCTGGCCTACGACGTGGTTCGGGACGAGGTCAAGGTGGTCGAACGCCCGGACATCCTGATCCTCGAGGGACTCACGGTCCTCCAGACCGGTGCGGTGCGCGACGGGACCACGCCGCGGATCTTCGTGTCGGATTTCTTCGACTTCTCGATCTACGCCGACGCGCGGGACGAGGACGTTCGCGGCTGGTACATCGAACGGTTCCTCACGTTGCGGGAGGCGGTCTTCCGGGATCCGAAGTCGTACTTCCACCGGTACGCGAGCCTGAGCGACGACGAGGCTCGTCGCACCGCCGCTCAGATCTGGGACACGATCAACGGCGTGAACCTCCGTGAGAACATCGAGCCGACCCGCGAACGCGCGAAGCTGATCCTGAAGAAGGGCGCGGATCACGATGTCCGCCGCGTGCTGCTCCGCAAGCTCTAGGCGGCTACGCGGGGGTTTCGTCGAAGAAGTCGGTCCAGTCCGCGTTCACCGTTTCGCCCGTTCCGAGGATGTACTGCTCGACCATCTCGTGGGCCATGTCGTCGGTGAACTGCACCGGCGGGCTCTTCATGAAGTAGGCGCTCGGGCCGATCAGTGGGCCGCCGATGCCGCGGTCCTTCGCGATCTTGGCGCATCGCAGGCCGTCGATCACGACGCCGGCCGAGTTCGGGCTGTCCCAGACCTCGAGCTTCAGCTCGATGTTGAGCGGCACGTCGCCGAACGACTGTCCCTCGAGCCGGATCTGCGCCCACTTGCGATCCTCGAGCCACGGCACGTGGTCCGACGGTCCGATGTGGATGTTCTGCTTGTCGAGGTTCTTGCGCAGCTGACTCTGCACCGACTGGGTCTTCGAGATCTTCTTCGACACCAGCCGTTCGCGCTCGAGCATGTTCATGAAGTCCATGTTGCCGCCGAAGTTCAGCTGGTAGGTGCGGTTCAGCTTCACCCCGCGCTCTTCGAACAGCTTCGTGAGCACGCGGTGCACGATCGTCGCGCCGACCTGGCTCTTGATGTCGTCGCCGACGATCGGGATCCCCGCATCGCTGAACCTCTTCGCCCACGTGCGATCCGAGGCGATGAACACCGGAAGGCAGTTGACGAACGCCACCTTCGCGTCGATCGCCGCCTGTGCGTAGTGCTTCGCGGCCTCCTCGGAACCCACCGGGAGGTAGCACACGAGAACGTCGGCCTTCGCGTCGCGGAGCGCCTGCGCCACGTCGACGGGCGCCTCGTCGGACTCCTCGATCATCTCTCGGTAGTAGGCGCCGAGGCCGTCGAAGGTCGGTCCGCGCTGCACGCGTACGTCGACGGGGGGGACGTCGGCGAAGCGGATCGTGTTGTTGGGCTCGGACAGGATCGCCTCGGCCACGTCGGTCCCGACCTTCTTGGCGTCGACGTCGAAGGCGGCAACGATCTCCACGTCGCCGACGTGGTAGCCGCCGAGCTCGACGTGCATCAGTCCGGGAACCGGGTCCTCGGGCGAGGCGTCCTTGTAGTACTCCAAGCCCTGGACGAGCGACGAGGCACAGTTGCCCACACCTACGATCGCGAGTCTGACCTTGCTCATGTCGTGCGCTCCTTTCCGCGAAGCGCCGTTGCGCGCGCTGACTTCCGTTGCGCGCGGCGCTTCGTTCCCCCCTTTTCGGGTTTGGTTCGGGTCGTGCGTTCGTTCCGTTCGGTGATCGCCCGTTCGGCGATCGTTCGCTCGGCCTGGATCAGGTCGTCGAGCCATGCGATGTCCTGCTCGACGGAGTCCTGACCGTGTTCCATCAGGGCGAGCGTGTAGGTGTCGGCTCCGTCGCGACCGCCCGCGAGCGAGGCCTCGATCGTCTGCAGGCGTTCCTCGAGGTAGGCGCGCCGCCGTTCGAGCAACCGCAGCCGGGCCTCCGGGCCGAGGTACTTGAAGAACGCGAGGCGGACGCGGAAGCGGTTCTCCTCGCCCGAGTCGGCGCCGGGATCCTCCAGCAGCTCGAGGAACAGCTTCTCGCCCTGCTCGGTGATCCGGTAGACGTTCTTCCGCCGCCCTACCTCCTCGTCGAACACCTTCTCGACCGCGCCCTGTTGCTCGAGCCGGCGCAGGGTCGGATACAGCGAACCGTAGGAAACCCGCCAGAACCCGAGGGTATCCGTGAGCCGCTTGGAGAGCTGGTACCCGTGCATCGTCCGCTCTTTCAGCAATCCCAGGATCGCGAGCTCCAGCATCGTGGGGCGGTATCCTTCCTCGGTCGAGGTATCGGTTCGATATATCGAACCGATATATCAGCTCGATGCATGTTCCCCCTCCCAGGGGCGAACGTCAACTCGGTCCAGGCACCGGCTGGGGCCGGACTCCGAAGGATCCCCAGGTCAGATCGGTTTCACGAGGCCGCTCGACGTCCCACGGCGAACTCCTCGATCAGCTTCGCGTTGAACGCCGGCAGGTCGTCCGGACGCCTGCTCGTGACGAGACCGCGATCCACGACGACCTCCTCGTCCACCCAGGTGGCGCCGGCGTTCCGCAGATCCGTCTTGAGGCTCGGGTAGCTGGTCATCCTCCGGTCGCGCACGACGTCGGCCTCGATCAGGGTCCACGGCGCATGACAGATCGCTGCCACAGGCTTGCCTTGTTCGAAGAAGCGCCGGACGAAGGCGACGGCCTCCTCGTGCATCCGGAGCTTGTCCGGGTTCCCCGTTCCACCCGGGAGTACGAGGGCATCGTAGGAGTCCGCGTCCGCGGCGGCGACCGCCTTGGTCGCCGTGAACCGATCGTTCTCGTGCTTGCCGGTGATCTCTCCCGCCTCGATCGACAGCAGCTCGGGTGTTGCTCCCTCGGCCGCAACCGCCGTCCAGGGCTCGCTGAGCTCGCTCGGCTCCACGCCGTTCGTGGCCAGGAACGCCACCTTCTTTCCGTCCAGGACACCCATGCGTCTCACGTCCTCTCGTGCCGAGCGATCCGAGGTTCGGGAGAGATCGGATCCCGGACCCCTCGGAAGGTCAAACGGTCCCGGGCTCCACGGTCGGCCGCGACAGGAACGCGACATCGGACCGATGGTCGCCGCCCGAGGGCCGCGGCTAGACTACGCCGGTCACCGACCGACCCTCGTCCGACCCCCGCTGAGGTGCATCGATGCCGAGAGTTCTGCTGATCGCGTGGGATGGAGCCGACTGGCGCATCCTCGACCCTCTGCTCGAGCAGGGGGCCCTTCCCAACCTCCAGGCGCTGCTGGCCAAAGGCCAGCGCGACGTCCTGAAGTCGACGATCCCGACCCACTCGTGGGCGGCGTGGCCGTCGTTCCTCACCGGAGTCAACCCCGCCGATCACGGCGTCTACGACATCCTCGAGACCGTTCCCGGAACGCACAAGCAGTACCCGGTCACCTACAAGTCGATCAAGGAGCGCACCTTCGTCTCCGACCTCTCTGCGGCCGGCAAGGAGGGCGTGTACGTCGACGTCCCACTGATGTTCCCGCCCCCGGATGTCAAAGGGAAGGTCCTCGCCGGTGGCGTGCTCCCGAAGGGTCGTCCGTTCTCCCATCCCGACAGCCTCGCCACCGAGCTCGAGGCCGCAGGTGTCCCGTGGGAGATCAACGGGATGAGCTGGACCACGTTCCGCAACAAGCCGGACCCGTACCTGGACGAGGCGCTCCAGATCACCGGGAAGCGGATCGCCGCGACGAACTGGTTGATGGACAACACTGACTGGGACTTCCTGATGTCGGTGTGGGTCAGCGTCGACCGCACCCAGCACTGCCTGTCGAACTACGTCGGTCCCGACCACCCCGACTACCCGAAGCTGTCGAAGACCCAGCGTTACAACAAGGTCGTCGACGTCTACCGCCAGCTCGATGAGGCGATCGGTTCGTTCGTGTCCAAGACGAACGACGACGACATCGTCATGTTCATCTCCGACCACGGGTTCCAGTCGTGCTCGCGCGCGATCCACATGGACCACCTGCTGAAGCGGTTCGGCTACCTCGACTTCTCCGCGTCGAATGTCGTCTACGGGCCGTTGCAGTGGGGACCGATGCGCTCGGCGGCCCGCAAGGTCTACGACCTGCTCGGCCTCCACGGCAAGGTCTCGCTGAAGCAGCCGGTCAACTGGCAGAAGACCAAGGCCTACACCTCGATCCGCTCCACAGGCGAGGGGGTATCGATCAATCTCGCCGGGCGCGAGCCCGACGGCATCGTCGACCCGGCGGACTTCGAGAAGGTCCGCGACCAGGTCATGGACGCCCTGTCGAGCTTCGTCGACCCCGAGACCGGCAGGAAGCCCGTGAAGGCGATCTTCAAGCGCGAGGAGATCTTCAAGGGCAAGCACGCGGACGCCGCGCCCGACATCCTGATGGAGCCGGCCGAGCAGTACTCGCTCACCCACGCGAAGAGCGCGGTCGAGAAGGCGGACTGGATCGCGGGGGACCACCGGATCGACGGCGTGATGGCGGTCACCGGTCCAGGTGTCCGAGCCTTCGAGCAGACGCCGCTGCTCGTCGACCTCGCTCCGACCATCCTCGCGGCCCTCGACGCGCCGGCCTCGATCGAACACACGGGTCGCGTGCTGCACGAGGTCGTCGGGACCGACGCGTCGGTGAAGGCCGGAACGGCGGCCGGGACCGTCGACGCCTCTTCCACCGCCGAGCCCACGGTCAGCGACACGGAGGCCGACGAGATGGAGGAGCACCTCCGCGGCCTTGGCTACCTCGAGTAACGGTTCCGGCGACGGCGAGATCGCGGACCCTACGGGCGCCGAGGTCGTCGATCCGGCTCCGGGAGGCGTGCGGGGCGCGGTAGCCGGGGCGCTGGCGGGCGAGCGGTTCGCCGACCAGCGCAACATCCTCGGGAACACCGGACAGAACGTCCTCGGTCTCGGCATCGGTGCGGTCGCGACGTTCGTCGCGCAGGTGCTGATGACGCGCACGCTCGGCGACGCACGGTACGGCATCGTGACCCTGACGACCCAGTTCGCCTTCATCGCCGCGGCGGCGACCCGGTTCGGGATGGACGTCGCGAGCGTTCGGCTCGTCGCGATCCTCGTCGGGCGCGGGGAGAACGGCCGGGTCCGGGGCCTCGTGCGCCGGGCCGTCCTGATCGCGGGAGCCGTGAGCATCGCGTTCGGGCTCGCATCGTTCTTCGCATCCGGATGGATGGCGCGCACGTTCTCCGAGCTGCCTGCCGTCGCCACCCCGGCGTTCCAGGCGGCGGCGATCGGGATCCCGCTCGGAGCGCTCGCGTTCACCTACATGGGCGCCACGCGTGGCCTGAAGATCATGCGCTACACGTTGTATGCGCAGTGGACCGCGCAACCGATCGGATGGATCCTGCTCGCGCTGATCGGCTGGGCGGTGATCGCCGACAGCGCGGGTGTGACCACGATGGCGTTCAGCGTCTCCTGGGGCCTCGCGCTCGTGATCGCGTGGTGGGGGTGGGAGAAGCAGACCCGCGGCTTCGATCGGGTTTCCGACGGCGAGGGGATCCGGGAGGAGGGAACCCGCTCCCTGCTGCGCTTCGGCGCGCTCCGTGCTCCTGCCACGCTGTTCTCCCAGCTGATCTTCTGGGCCGACTTCTTCGTGCTGTCCGCGCTCTCGGGCGGGCAGGGAGCCGTGAGCGCGGCACAGGTCGGTATCTACGCTGCCGCGCTGAGGGCGGCGCAATCGCTGTTCCTGTTCCTGACCTCGGTGTCGCTGACCTTCAGTCCGTTCGTGGCCGATCTGCACCACCGCGGTGAGCACGAGAAGCTGGATGGTCTTTACAAGTCGGTGACGCGGTGGACGCTCGCGGCGACGATCCCGGTGCTGCTGGTGCTCGCGATCCTTCCCGGTCCGGTGCTGCACATCTTCGGCGCGGAGTTCACCCAAGGGGAGGACGCGTTGCGGATCTTGATCGTCGGCATGATCGCTCCGGTGCTCGTCGGTACCGTGGGCTTCATCCTGATCATGGTCGGACGGACCGGATGGGATCTGCTCGTGTACCTGGCCGGGTTCGCGATCGACATCGGGCTCGCCTACGCGCTGATCCCCACGCTCGGGATCGAGGGAGCTGCGATCGCGCAGGCCGCCACCCTGACGTTCTCCGCCGCGGTACGGCTCCTGCTCGTCCGGCGGTTCGTGCGCATCTGGCCGTTCGACCGGCATTTCCTACGCCTGCTCGGGCCGGCGGCGATCGGTGCGGGCGTGATGATCGCGGCCGACCTCCTGATCGCCGATGCCCGGTGGTTCGCCGACCTCGTGATCTCGGGAGGGCTCGGTGTGGCCACGTACGTCGCGGCGCTGCTCGCGTTCGGGCTCGCTCCCGCGGAGCGGCGCATGATCGGCTCGATCCTCGGCCGGATCACGGGCCGCGGAGCGAAACCCGCGGGCTAGGATGGCCTCATGAGCACGACGCAGATCTTCCTGCTCATCGCGGTCGTGTGGGTGGCGATCGGGTCGATCGTCACGTTCGTGATGGGACGTCGCGGGCACGATCTCTTCAACTGGGGGGTGCTCGGTGCGGTGTTCGGCCCCCTCGTGATCTTCCTGGCCCTGGATGCGGCCCGTCACGAGCCAGAGGCCACCGCCCCGCGCCAGGTGCGCGTGGGCACGCCGGGTCCCGGCCCGGTGCAGGTGCTGGTCGGGATCGACGGTTCCGCCGAGTCGACCGCGGCGATGAGCCACGCGATCGACCTCCTCGGCGATCGGATCGGGCAGCTCACCCTCGCCGCCGTGATCGACCACGACGCCGCGCGGACCGCGCGTCCGTGGGGAGCCGCGGCAGACGCCGAGCGCGCGCTCGAGACCTGCGCCGCGTCGGTCGTCGCGTGGGATCCGGAGACGGTCGTGCTCGCCGGCGCGCCGGGAGCGGCGCTGCTCCAGCACGCGACGGACAAGGACTACGACCTGCTCGTGGTCGGCAGCCGCGGACACGGTGCGTCCAAAGCGGTTCTCGGGAGCGTGGCGAGCCGCCTCGTGCGGGCGCCTGGGCTTCCCGTCTTGATCGCCGGCAGCTAGTCGGTCTTCACGAACCGATCACGTCGGCCCACCGGGAACGGAGCCGGTCCTTTCGCGCCAGGAAGGCCGCGGGGTAGGTACCGATCCGGTGTTCCGCCGCCGCCTGATCGTCGCCGCCCGCTTCCCGCACGAACGACGCCGTTCGCGCGAAGTACAGCGGGATCATCGCGTCGATCAACCGGTCCGGATCGGCTCCGGGAAGGTTGGCGACGACGAGCAGGTCCTGGACGACGTCGATCCACAGCTCGAGCGGGAAGGCGAACCGCTCGGGATCGGGCGAGCCGTTCGCAACCTCGCGAACGCGGGCGAGGGTGGCGGCCTCGAGCGCATCCTCCAGGTCCGGGGCGAATGCGACGACCCCGTCGCGGAACTTGCCGATCAGCCCCGCGACGTTCACGGCGAGCGGGTCGGTCCCGGTGGCGAACGGGAACCCGAACACGGGTGCGGGGGCGATCCGCTCGACCGCACTCCAGACGCCGTGGAAGCGTCCCGCAAGCGCGAACATCGTCCCGACGACCTGGTGGAACATCGGACCGAGGTGCTCTCCTGGGTCTTTCGGCGCGTGTAGCTTGCTCCCGAGCAGCGTCTGCGCGACCCGGTACCCGCCGGCGATCGCCGAGGTGGTCATCCAGATGTCGATCCCGAACCGGGCGACCTCGGTGGTCCACAGGTCGTCCTGCTCCGCCCACATGGTGGCCATCCGCCCGGAGAACCCGAAGTCCCCGCCGATCGGCTGGCGAACCTCGGTTCCGTACAGCGCGGCGGTCATCGGATACGCGACCGAGTTCGTGATCGTCGCGTCATGCTTGTGGCGCAGATACATCGGTAGAACATGGTCGGCGTCGTGCTCGAGCACCGGCCCGAGCAGCTGTTCCACCCAGACTGGGGTGATCGACCGCAGGTCGGAATCGACACACGCGAGGGCCCGCGCCCCGACCGCCCTCCCGATCGTGAACAGGGGCCGCAGAGCGTTCCCCTTCCCGCGGATCCCCTCGAGCGTCGTCGCGACCCGCTTGGGCAGCGGCGCTCCCGAGGGGATCAGCAACAGGTCCTGATCGACGCTCGTCGAGGCGCCCATCCCGATGGCGACGGTGGCGTCGCTCGATCCGCTGTCGAGGATCACGATCGCCGAGGCGACGTCCGCGTAGTGGCGCCGCAGCCCCGTCTCGACCGCGCGCACCACGTTGGCCACGGTCGCCTGGCTGTCGTAGCAGGGGATGCCGACGATGAGCTCCGCGCCTTGCACCTCGTCGATCTGCTCGGAGAGGTTGCGCGTCAGCTCCTCGAGCGAGGGAGTCACCTCGGCGAAGTCCGCCGGACGGCGATGGTCGTCCATGGTGCGGCGTATCGTGCCAGAAACGGGAGGGGCGGTCGCATCCACGGCAGGGTGTTCGTCTCGCGCACACATGCCGCTCACGCGCCGTTCGGCGAGCTCAGCCCCACCGCTCGCCGAGGATCGCCGCGAGCAGAGCGACCGCGCCCGCTTTGTCCAACGGTTCGTTGCCGTTGCCACACTTGGGAGATTGGACGCACGAGGGGCAGCCTCGCGTGCACGGGCACTCGCGTACGGTCGCGAGGGTCGCCCGTAACCACCGGTCGGCCTCCTCGAACCCACGCGAGGCGATGCCCGCCCCACCCGGATAGCCGTCGTACACGAAGATCGCACACGTCCCGGTGTCCGGGTGCAGTGCGGTCGAGACGCCGCCGACGTCCCAGCGGTCGCATGTGGCGACGAGCGGCAACAGACCGATCGCCGCGTGCTCGGCGGCGTGGGCCGCTCCGGGCAGGTCGGCGGGCCGGATCCCGGCACGATCGATCACGTCCTTCGGTACCGACCACCACACCGCGCGGGTCTGCAGCGACTGGGGCGGGAAGGCCAGCGGAATGACGTCGAGCGTCTCGCCCGACGCGATCGAAGTACGCACGTATCCGACGACCTGGTTCGTGACCTCAACGGTGCCGGTCGTCACCGGAACCGTTCCCGTGACGGATCCGAGCTCGATCTCGCGCACGCGGAGGTCGGTCACATCCCGCGAACGGGTGAAGTAGTCCGGCTCTGCGCGTTCGACGATCGCCACACGCTCCACGAGATCGAGTTCGACGACGAGGAACGTCTCACCTTGGTGCAGGTACACGGCCCCGGGGTGCACCTGGGCGAAGGCACGCGCCTCGTCCACGGTGCCGAGCAGCTCGCCGGTGTCCGCGATCACGATCGAGTACACGTGGCTGGACGCCGACCGGATGTCGACGGAACGATGCGGCGCCTCGCGTCCGGCATGGTGCAGCGCGCGGCCACCGCCGCGTACGGGGCGCTCCACGAGCTCGCCCGCGGTCACGAGCCGTTCGAGGGCCCGTTCCGCGGCGGGTCCGAAGAAGGCGACCGCCTCGTCGTGGGACAGCGGCATCTCCCGCGCGGCGCAGCGCAGATGCGGTTCCAGCACGAACGGATTCCCCGGGTCGATCACCGCGGCCTCCGGAGGCCGGTCGAACAACGCCTCCGGATGGTGGACGAGGTACTGATCGAGCGGGTCGTCCTGCGCGACGAGCACCGCGAGCGAGCCGTCACCGCGTCGTCCCGCTCGTCCGGCCTGCTGCCACATCGAGGCGCGCGTCCCCGGATAGCCGACGAGCACCGCGGCATCGAGCGAGCCGATGTCGATGCCCAGCTCGAGTGCGCTGGTCGCGGCGATCGCGGTGAGCTCGCCGGCGGCGAGCGCCCGTTCGATCTCGCGTCGCTGCTCGGGCAGATAGCCGGCGCGGTAAGCCTTGATCGTGTCCCACGCCACCGCGTCCCCGACGGCTCGTTGCGCGAACGTGGCCAACAGCTCGGCTGCTCGCCGCGATCGCGTGAACCCGATCGACCGCGCGCCGGCGTCGGTCAGGGCCGCCAGCAGATCGGCCGACTCCGAGAGCGCGCTCCGGCGTTGCCCCGTGTCCTCGTCGACCACCGGCGGGTTCCAGAGGGCGAAGAGTTTCTCGCCGCGCGGAGCGCGATCGTCGACGATCGCCTCGCAGGGGCTGCCGAGCAGGCGTTCCGCGAGCTCCGTCGGGTTGCCGATCGTCGCCGAGGCCAGCGCGAACCGTGGCGTGCCTCCGTAGTGTGCGACGAGCCGGCGCAACCGCCGCAAGACCATCGCCACGTGCGATCCGAACACCCCGCGCGCCGTGTGGGCCTCGTCGACGACCACGAGCGACAGTCGCAGGAAGAAGTCCGCCCATCGCGCGTGGTCGGGCAACAGCGACGCATGGAGCATGTCCGGGTTCGTCAGGACCAGGTTCGCGTTGCGACGGATCAGCGGACGCTCCTCTTTCGGGGTGTCGCCGTCGTAGACGGCCGCTCGGAGCTGGGGCAGCTTCAGCGTCCGCACCTGCCGGAGCTGATCGCGCGCCAGCGCCTTGGTCGGATACACCCAGAGCGCGGTCGCCTTCTCGCCGTCGAGCGCCGCCGTGGCGAAGGCGAGGGTCGAGGCGAGCGTCTTGCCCGACGCCGTGCCTGCCGACAGCACGACGTCGCGGCCGTCGAGGAGCCCGCGGAGCGCTCGCGCCTGGTGCGGATACAGGCCCTCGATGCCGAGCAGTTCGAGTCGGCGCACGAGCAGGTCGGGGACCTCGGAGGGGAACGCCTCGAGGATCGGAGCGATCGCGGCCAGTTCGCGGACATGGGTCAGGGAGTCGGCGCGGTCGGGGTCGTCGCGTATCGAGGCGAGGAAGGCACGGGGGTCCACGCATCCATCGTAGCCATCGGTGACGTCGCGGCCGGTGGCGGGGTCCTCGGTGGCGGGCTCCCCGGACCGATCAGGCTCCGGGAGCCGGGGTCGAGGTCCGTGGATCCGCCGCCGGCTCGTCCTCCATCATCTCGGAGAAGGGTGTTCGGAACCCGTCCCGTAGCAGCCGCCGGATCTGTCCGCGGTCCTTCATCAGGACCACGGCACCGAGCACCAGATAGAGGATGCCTACCCCGATCCGCTCCGCAGCGACCAAGGACTCCGGAACGACCGCGCCGAGGATGAACTGCGCCCAGAACAACCCGAACAGCATCAACGCCTCGCGGTTCGACAACGAGAGGCTCGACAGGACCGCCACGGCGAAGAACGACTGCGCGGCGGTGAGGAACAGCTCCTCTCGCTGCAGCGCCCCCAGCGGCAGGCCGTGGGAGCTCGCGGAGGCCATGGCGAACACGATCGGCAGGGTCCCGACCAGCAAGGTCCACTGGTTCACCTTCGACGACACCAAGGTGCCCAGACCCGCGTTCGTATTGAGACGCCAGGCGTAGAGGCCTGCGATCAGCAGCTCCGGCGCCTCCGACGCCAGCGGCGCGAGCCACTGCACCAGGACGAACTCGCTGATCCCGAGCGTCTCGCCACTGGCGACGAGCGCCTCGGCGAAGTGCTCGGCGCTCAGAAGGATGATCGTCGCAGCGAACACGAACATCGCGACGACGCTCAGGCGGCGACGCCCATCGGAGAAGGTACCCACGTACCGTGCCGGGCCGACGAGGTGGGGTTCCTCCGCGGGGGCGCGCGAGATCCGGATCGTGTAGGCGACGAAGATCGTGATGAGCACGCCGGCGTCGATCAGCGTGATCGAATGCTTCAGCGGCAGCGTCAAGGAGTAGAGGGTCGCGAGCGCGAGGAAGCTCACTTCGACCGCATGCGATCGCTCGAGTTCGATTCCGGTGCCGCTCTGTCCCACGAGAGCCCGTCGGTCCGCCGCGTCGAGCGTGCCTTCGGTCTCCCGCCGTCGGAACCGCCGGACCTGATACCAGGCAAGGAACACGACCAGCGACCACCCGATCCCGATCAGCAACCGGTTCGCTCCGGTCATATTGGCGAGTGCGAGGGAACAGGGGGTCGACTCGGGATCGCTGCCCGGGGGACCGCAGGCCGCCCCGAACTCTTGAACGGCGTTGCCGGCCTTGGAGGCGAACACGAGATCGACGGCGTACTCCGGCAGCACCGCGATGAACGCGAGCACGGCGATCGCCAGTCCCGCGGAGATGTCGAGCTGAGCCGCCTCGGCCCCCCAGGACAGCAGGAACGCCGCGCCTACGATCGCCATGCCGAACAGCGCGGCCTCCAGCGGATGCGGCAGACCCGGATCGAGGAAGCGCACGACCACACCCGGGACCGTCACGACGATCGCGAGCGCCAGGTACATGCGCTGACGGGCCGGATGGACGTTGTGCAGATCGTCTTGGAGGGTAGTCATGGAGCGGCCCTTCGGTCGCGACCCGGTGGGTGACGGGCCGCGCGCGAGCCTAGCACCGCGATCGCCGTGCCCTACTCCCCGGCGGTGGGGCTGGGCGGGAGGTTGTTCCGCGCGACGACGCCGTCCTTCTTCATGTCGGCGTAGATCGGTCGGGCCGCGTTCGTGATGAAGACGACGCTCTGCTCCCCTTCCATGCCGATCGACCCGGGAACGACGATGTTCTCGACCTTCTCGGGGTTGAACGAGGTCGCGGCGAAGCCGAACCGGACCAGCTCGTCGAGCGAGAGGTCGGTGTCGACGTTGCGCATCCCTGCGCCGACCCAGTCGAGCAGGCGGCTCGGGTCTTCGGCGAACTCGCTGCGGAACTGCGCCAGGGCCGCGACCATGATCCGGCCCTGGTTCTCCGACCGCGCGAAGTCGCCCTGGCCGAAGCTCTTGCGATCGCGACCGAACGCGAGGACGTCGTAGCCTCGCAGGTCGTAGGTGCCCGGCGAGAAGTCGCTCTTCGCGTAGGGGTCGTTCATCGGGAACGGGATCTCGAGCGTGAGCCGCCCGATCTCGTCGACAGCGTCCTTCACGCCGTCGAACGAGGTCAGCATCCAGTAGTCCATCTTGATGCCGGTGAGGCGTTCCATCGTCTCGACCATGCACTCGGGGCCGCCGCTCGCCAGCGCGTTGTTGATCTTCCCCTGACCGAAGCAGGGGATGTCGACCCACGAATCACGGGGGAACCCGAGGATCGTGACCGCCTTCTTCTTCGGGTTGATCCCGATGATGTGGATCGAATCGCCGAGCCCCTTCTCCACGGCGGTGCCGTCGTCGACGCGGGCGTCGCTGCCGATCGCGAGGATGAAGATCGGCTCGTCGCTCTCGAGGTCGGGGACGTACCCGGCGCGAACCTTGCCGACGGCAAGGAGAGGGACCGCCTCCGCGGCGACGGGCGCCGACAGGCTCCCGAGCGTCGCACCGACGATCCATGCGGCCATCACGGCGGCGATCAGGGGGAGTCGGCGCTTCACGACGACGCCTCCGTCGGCGTGGCGTTCGTTCCGGTGCTCTTCCCGGCCTTCTCGCGCCGATCGACCTCGAACGCGGTGATCTTCCAGTCGGCGCCCGAGGGTTGGAGGAAATAGGAACCCTGGCTCAGGATGTTCGTGGCCGAACCCCCCTCGGTCACACCCTTCGCGCTGAAGGTCGCGTTGACCTCGATCGCCTCGGGGTCGCTCTCGTCGCCGAACAGCACCTTGACCGAGAGCTTCGAGCGCCCCGGCTGGATCGAGGTGAACGTGGCACCGGCGTCTGCCCCGGCGGTCAGCGACTCGAGATCGGACGCCGCCGCCTCGCGCGCGCCGGGGTCGAAGGCCTGGAGCACGGTGTCGTAGGTTCCCTTCTGCCAGTTGGCCGGATCGAGGTAGCCGGCCGTGTACAGCGCCTGGAGCAGATCCGACGCTTGTTTGGCCGCCGTCTTCGTCGGCCCTTTCAGCGTCTTCGTCTCGGCATCGACGGTCGACACGGCGGACGCTTCGTCGATCTTGAAGCTGAACCGGGGGGTCTCCGCACTCGGAGCCTCGTCCGTGTCCTCTGCCGCCTCTCCGCCCCCACCGCTGAAGACGATGAAGGCGATGCCGGCCACCGCGAGCACGGCCACGATCGAACCCGCGACGATCCACGGACGGGAGCGTCGAGAAGAGGGCGCCACATGCTTGCTTTGGGCCAAAACGCCGAGGAATGTACCATGTGGCTCTGTTCCGTCGGTGTGCCGGGAAGCCTGGTCGGCGTCGAGGTGACGATGTCTTCTAGCGGCAACCCCCCCGGTGGAACGCCTCCGGACCCCCCTGCTCCCTCCCTGCGCGACACGTTCCTGCACTCGGAGCGCCGGGTCGCCACCCGTGTGCTTCAGCCGCTGCAGAGCTTCCTGCACACGGAGGCGGCGGGCGGCATCCTCCTGCTCGCCGCGGCGATCGTGGCGCTCGTTTGGGCCAACGGCCCGTTCGGCGACTCCTACGAGCGATTCTGGGGCACGCAGGCCACGATCGGTGTCGAGGGCATCCTCGAGGTCTCCAACGACCTCCACCACTGGGTGAACGAAGGACTCATGACCCTGTTCTTCTTCGTGGTGGGACTCGAGGTCAAGCGCGAGCTCACCACCGGAGAGCTCCGCGACCCCAAGGCGGTCGCGCTTCCGGCGGCAGCCGCGATCGGCGGGATGGTCGTCCCCGCGCTGCTGTACGTGTTGATCGCGGGGACGGGGGCCGCCGGTGCCGGGTGGGGAATCCCGATGGCAACCGACATCGCTTTCGCCCTGGGCGTCCTCACGCTCGTCGGGCGCCGGGCCCCCGCGAGCCTGAAACTGTTCCTGCTCACCCTCGCGATCGTGGACGACATCGGGGCGATCCTCGTGATCGCGCTGTTCTACACCGAGCAGGTCGACTTGGAACTGGTGATCGTGGCGATCGCTGCGATCGGCCTGATGTTCGCGGCCGACCGGTTCCACGTCCGCGCGATGCCTGTCTACGTCGGGCTCGGTGTGGCCGTGTGGCTGGCGGTACAGCAGGCGGGGATCGAGCCGACGCTGGCCGGGGTGGTGCTCGGTCTGCTCGCGCCCTCGCGTCCCTTCCAACGCCCGCGAGCCGTCAGCGACGAGGCCCGTCGGGTCGCTGCCGAAACCGACGACGATCCGAACCCGCCTGACGCCGACGCACAGGAGTGGTTGCGGCTCGCGTCCCTCTCGCGCGAGGCCGTCTCACCGCTCACGCGACTCGAGACGATGCTGCACCCCTGGACGAGCTACCTGATCGTGCCGCTGTTCGCGCTCGCGAACGCGGGGATCCCGCTCAGCCTCGACGGCATCGTCGACGCGTCGACCAGCGGCGTCACGTTGGGAGTCTTCCTCGGGCTCGTGATCGGCAAGCTCGTCGGCATCACCCTCGCGAGCTGGCTCGTCGTTCGCGCCGGTCTCGGCACGATGCCCCAGGGCGCGACGTGGCGCCACATCGCCGGAGTTGCCGCACTCGGCGGGATCGGCTTCACGGTGTCGCTGTTCATCGCCGAGCTCGCGTTCGAAGGCACGGCGCTCCTCGATCTCGCCAAGATCGGGATCCTCGCGGCCTCCCTGGTGGCGGGGGTCGCCGGTGCGCTCTTGTTACGCGGCGGATCGAAGCCGGACGTCGACGCGCCCCCGGCGGCCCCCTCGACGGGTCAGTCGTCGGTCGGTGGCCGACCTCGGTAATGGAGCACCTGGATCTCGTCGCGCGTCACGAGTCCTTCACCGACCATGTCGTCGAGGATCGGGACGAACCGGTCGATCGAGGCCTTCTGGTCGACGAGCTCGATCACGATCGGCAGATCCGAGCTCATCCGAAGGATGCGGGCCGTGTGGAGCCGTGAGCTCGCACCGAACCCCTCGATCCCGCGGACCACGGTGGCGCCGGCCAGACCTTCTTCCCGTGCTCGCTGGACGATCGCCTGGAACAACGGCTTGCCGTGCCAAGTGTCCGACTCTCCGATGTAGATCCGGAGGCGCTCCGCCGGGCCGTCGATCGTCACAGGGATCGCCCCAAAGAGACGCCGCCCCAGGCCGCGAGGAGCCCGAGCACGAGACTGGCGACGACGTTCAGGAGCGCAAGCCCGTGTGCTCCGTCCTCCAGGAGCGTCAGGGTCTCGAGCGAGAACGTAGAGTACGTCGTGAACGCGCCGACGAAGCCAACCGTGAGCGTGATCCGGAGCTCCGGCGAGACGATGAACCGTTCCGTGAACAGCGCGAAGAGAAGTCCGAGCAGGAACGAGCCGGAAACGTTGACGATCAGGGTGCCCCAGGGAAACGCACCGTCCTGGAACCGGCCGACGAGTCCGCCGGCGCCATAGCGAGCGAGGGCTCCCGCTGCTCCGGCGAATGCGATCCCGACGATCGTCTTCATCCTCACCTCGATGCGTCTCTTCGGCCGCTGCGAGCGTCACGACTCCCGACCTCGGTCGTGCGCACGTCCGGACGGGAGACTATCGTCCTCGCGATGACGGTGCTCCATCTCGTGCGACACGGTCGGACCGCGCTCAACGCGCAAGGCCGCTTCCGAGGCCATCAGGATCCTGAGCTCGACGACCAAGGCCGCGTCGACGCAACGCGCGCCGCCGATGCGCTGGCCTCCGAGGCGATCGCGATCGTCACGGCCAGCCCCCTGCGCCGCGCGCAGCAGACGGCGGCCGCCGTCGCGGCCGGGCGCGATCTCACCGTGGGGGTCGAGCCAGGGCTGGCGGACATCGACTACGGCCGGTGGGAGGGACGGACCTACGACGAGGCTCGGGCCGACGACGACGAGGTGTTCGGACGCCTGCGGAACGCGCCTCGCTCGTTCGTACCTCCCGGCGGGGAACCGATGACCGACGTCGAGGAACGGGCGCTGGCGGCGCTCGATCGGCTGCGCGCGGGTCCGTCCCCCGCGGTCGCCGTGTCGCACGATGTGCCGATCCGCGTGCTCGTGACGCGGATCGCCGGGATCCCCGAGGAGGGATTCTGGGCGTTTCCCCTGGTCACGGGCGGGATCGTCGATCTCCGGCACGACGGCGAGGCCTGGTCGCTGACCGCGGTTCCCGGTGGCCCCGGGTACCGCGGCGACCTTCCCTGACGCGGGCCCGGCACCGCGGCGGTCCGGTCGGGTGGGGAGCGTTCTCTCTATACTGCTCGCGTCCTGAGCAGCGCCGACACGTTCACCCGACTCTTCATCTCCAAGGAGGATCCATGTTCCTGGCCGCCGAAGGTGGGCCGATCGACGCGGTCTTTACGTCGTTCGAGACCACCTGGCTGTGGGTGATCCTGGGGATCTCCCTGGTCGCCCTCGTATTCGCGTACTACCTCGTGCGCGAGGTGCTTGCGGCGCCGGAGGGCACCCCGACGATGCGGGAGATCGCCACGGCGATCCAGGAGGGTGCCAGCGCCTACCTCTCCCGTCAGTTCCGAACGGTGGGGGTGTTCCTCGGGATCCTCGCGGTCGTGCTGTTCTTCATCCTGCCGGTCTCCGAGGATTCGGCGCATTCGGAGTTCGTGATCCGCTTCGGTCGGTCGTTGGCGTTCGTCCTCGGCGCCGGGTTCTCGGCGATCACCGGCTATGCCGGCATGTGGCTCGCGGTCCGGGGGAACGTCCGCGTCGCCAATGCCGCGCGTGAAAGCGGCCTGCGCCGCGCGCTCCGGATCGCGTTCCGGACGGGCGGCGTCGCCGGGATGTTCACGGTCGGGCTCGGGCTTCTCGGTGCGACCGCGATCCTGCTGATCTTCCGGCAGGACGCGACGGCAGTGCTGGTCGGGTTCGGCTTCGGTGGCGCCCTGCTGGCGATGTTCATGCGCGTCGGCGGCGGCATCTTCACGAAGGCGGCCGACGTAGGTGCGGACCTGGTCGGCAAGGTGGAGAAGGGCATCCCCGAGGACGACCCTCGCAACGCCGCGACGATCGCGGACAACGTCGGCGACAACGTCGGCGACTGCGCCGGGATGGCGGCCGACCTGTTCGAGTCCTACGAGGTCACGCTCGTGGCGTCGTTGATCCTGGGCGCGGCGGCCTTCGCGGGCTCGCCCGAGGGCGCGATCATCGGCGTGATGTTCCCGCTGTTCGTTCGCGCGATCGGCGTGGTGACCTCGATCATCGGCATCCTCGCCGTCTCGCCGCGGAGCGAGGAAGAGCACGGCATGAAGGCGATCAACCGTGGCTTCTTCATCTCGGCGGTGCTGTCGGCGATCGCCGTGTTCGCCGTGTCCGCCGTCTACATGGACTCGCTCAAGCCGGCGATCGCCGTCGCGTTCGGCCTGATCCTCGCGTCGATCATCCAGGTGCTGACCCAGTACTTCACCGACACGAAGTTCAAGCCGGTGCAGGAGATCGCCGAGGCTACGCGGACCGGCCCGGCGACGACGATCCTGTCGGGGTTCGCGACCGGCCTGGAGTCGACCGTGTGGTCGATCCTGATCATCGCCGGCACGATCATGGCGGCGTTCCTGCTCGGCGACAGCACGGCCGAGGCGCTCTACTTCATCTCGCTGACCGGCATGGGCATGCTCACCACGGTCGGCGTGATCGTGTCGATGGACACCTATGGACCGGTCTCGGACAACGCGCAGGGCATCGCGGAGATGTCCGGTGAGTTCGAGGGCCGGCCCGCGGAGATCCTCGGTGGTCTCGACGCGGTCGGGAACTCCACGAAGGCGATCACCAAGGGCATGGCGATCGCGACCGCGGTGATCGCGGCCACCTCCCTGTTCGGGTCGTTCGAAGAGGAGCTGCGCGCCGCAGGCTTGTCGTTCGCCGGCATCCGGATCGACCATCCGGACGTGCTCGTCGGGCTGCTCCTCGGCGGATCGGTCGCGTTCCTGTTCTCCTCGCTCGCGATCCGGGCCGTCGGCCGTGCCGCCGCGCAGGTGGTGGTCGAGGTTCGCAAGCAGTTCCGCGAACACCCCGGGATCATGGACTACACCGAGAAGCCGGAATACGCGCGTGTCGTCGACATCTGTACGAGAACCTCCCTGCGCGAGCTCATGACGCCCGGCATCCTGGCCGTGCTCTCGCCGGTGATCGCCGGGTTCCTCCTCGGCGCCGAGGCGCTCGGGGCGTTCCTCGCCGGCTCGATCCTCACCGGGCAGCTGCTCGCGGTGATGCTCTCGAATTCGGGCGGTGCGTGGGACAACGCGAAGAAGTTCATCGAGGAAGGCCACTACGGCGGGAAGAACAGCGAGGCGCACAAGGCGGCGGTGATCGGCGACACGGTGGGGGACCCCTTCAAGGACACCGCCGGTCCGGCGCTGAATCCGCTGATCAAGGTGATGAACCTCGTCGCGCTGCTGTTGGCGCCCCTCGTGGTGAGCATGGCCGACGACACCTTTGCACGGATCACGATCGCCGTCGTGGCCGCGGTCATCGTCGGCGGCATGATCTGGTACTCGAAGTCGATGAAGACCGAGTCGATGGTCGAGCCCGACCCCGAGAAGGAGCCGGCCTCCGCGTAGCCGCGGGCCGGTCGGCGCGATGGGATTGTTCGACCGCCTACGCACCGGACTCACCGAGACCGACGAAGACCGTCTGGCCGCGGAGATCCGCGGCTGGGCCGACTCCGTTCCCGGAAGCATCCGACTCGCGGATTGCCCCAGCCGCGAACCGGTCACCGTCGCCGGGGTCGTGCGGCGGATCACGGTGGTTCCCGCGCAGGGCGGCGAGACGCTGGAGGCGCTCGTCTTTGACGGAACCGGGGAGGTCACCGTCGTCTGGATGGGACGCCGGGTGATCCCCGGCCTCAACCTCGGAACGCGGGTCGTGCTCCGTGGTGTGCTCGGCGAGGCACCCGGGGGCCGACGGATCGTGAATCCGACCTTCGAGTTCGCCGCCTGAAGCTCCCCGATCCGACGGCGCAGCTCACGCCTCCGGGGTCGCATCGCTGCAGGTGGATGGGGGTGCGCTCAAGCGGGGCGCGCGAACGGGCGATGACTACCGCATGGGTCGCGCCGGGTCCTTCGGAGGAGCGCGCACGATCGCGATGTCGGTCGTGCTCGTTCTCATGCTCGGTGCGGCGGCCTACGCGGACGGCGCCTTCGAGGGGTTGGGTGAGCAGCCGAGCCCCGGTCCGTCTCCTTCGCCCTCGGTCAGCCCCACAGCCGACCCCACGGTCGATCCTTCTCCCACGACGACGGCGACACCGTCACCCGACCCCACGGTCGATCCCTCTCCGGAGCCGACCGAGACGCCCACCGACGACCCGACCGATGAGGGCGACACCCGGTTCGAGGCGTGCGAGGGGCTCACCGGACTCGAGAACGCGATCTGCCGTGTCGAGGCGAACTACGAGGACCATCCGAACCCCGGTCTCGAGCGCGCGCTCGAACGCCTGCGCGAGAACCTCGAGCGCAAGCAGGAGCGTAACGAAGCGAAGGCGAACGGCGGCGGGAACGGGAACGGCGGGCCGGGAGCTTCCGCTGGAGGCGGTCCTCCTCCCTGGGCCGGTGGCGGCAGCTCCAACGCCGGCGGGTCATCCAACGCCGGGGGTTCGTCCCATGCGGGCGGGAACGGGAACGGGAACGGGAACGGTCCTCCGGCATAATCGGGTCGAACGGAACGAACCCGACGCTCAGAGTATGCCGCTCGAGCCGCGCTCGCTCGGCGGCGACGAACCGGATGCGCCCACGCCGGCGACCGCATCGCGCAGCAGGCCCTCGGCGCCCGGGCTGGAGATCGCCACGATCTCGTCGCCCGCAGCGAGCACGGTCTCGGGCTGCGGGATCACCACGTGTCCCTCGCGCAGCACGGCGACGATCGCGCTGTCGGTCGGCAGCCGGAGCTCGTAGATCGCCTTCCCGGCGTTCGGTGCGTCGTCGGGCAGGCGGAGCTCGACGAGCGAGACCCGGCCGCCTTCGAGCCGGAGCAGCCTGACGAGATCGCCCACGGTGACGGCCTCCTCGACCATCGCCGTCAGGATGTGGGGAGGGGAGACCGCGGCGTCCACGCCCCACTGGCTCGTGAAGAGCCATTCGTTGCTCGGATGGTTCACGCGGGCGAGCACGCGGGGGACGCCGAACTCCTGCTTCGCGAGCAATGAGGTCACGAGGTTGTCCTCGTCGTCACCGGTCGCGGCGACCACGACGTCGGCGGTCGCGAGGTTCGCCTTCTGGAGCACCCAGGGCTCGCACGAGTCGCCCAGTAGCAGGTCGACGCCGGGAGCCCATTCGCGCGCTCGTTCGAGCGTGCCCGGATCCTGCTCGATCAGCGTGACCTGGTGGTCGCGTTTCGCGAGATCGCCGGCCAGATGGCGTCCGACCGCTCCGGCACCGGAGATCACGACGAACATCAGTGGTCTCCGATCGGGGTCAACAGCTCGTCGAGCTCGTCCATCGCGTCCTTGTGGACGATCAGCGCCGTGTAGTCGCCATCCTGGAACGTGCTCGTAGGCACGGGGATGAAACCCGTTCCCCCGCGGTCGACGCCGACGACGAGGATGCGTCCCTCCGCCTGCAGGGTGTCCACCGCCTTGCCCGCCAGATGGGGAGGAACCTTGAGACGCAGACGGTACAGGTCGCCTCCCGCGAGGCTCTCCTTGATCTCCTCCCGGGGGTGGGTGAGCATCAGCATCACCTGCTTGACGCCCCACTTCGTCGTCGCGACCGTGGGGATGTTCAGGCGCTCGTAGATCTCGGCGCGCATCGGATCGAAGATCCGTGCGATCACTTGGGGGACGTGGAAATGCTCCCGGGCGACGCGCGCCGAGACGATGTTCGAGTTGTCTCCGCTGGAGACCGCGACGAAGGCGTCGGCGTCCTCGATCCCGGCCTCGATCAGCGTCGCGCGATCGAATCCCATCCCGACGACCTTCTTGGCCTCGAACCCCGGCGGGAGTCGGTCGAAGGCCTCGGCTCGCTTGTCGACGACCGCGACGTCGTTGCCCGCCTTCACGAGCTCCTGCGTGAGCAGGATCCCGACACGACCGCATCCCATGATGACCGCCTTCATGACCGGGGCAGCCTACTGCCCGGAGGGTCCTGTGTCCGGCCCCGGATCCACCGCATCGCCTCCTTCCGATCTCGCCGCGACCCGCCTACGATCCGCCAGACATGGCTCGCCTGAAACGGATGCTCGTCGGCCGCGCGCTGTCGACCGACAAGGCCGAACACCAGCTGTTGCCGAAGTCGGTCGCGCTGCCGGTGTTCTCCTCGGACCCGCTCTCCTCGGTGTCCTACGCCACCGAGGAGATGATGCTCGTCCTGGTGTTGGCGGGCGCGGGTGCCCTTTCGCTGATGCTGCCGATCGGATTCGCGATCGCGTTGCTGCTTGCGATCGTCGTGACCTCCTACCGCCAGACCGTGCGCGCCTACCCACGGGGCGGAGGTTCGTACATCGTCTCGAAGGAGAACCTCGGAACCCTGCCGGGGTTGATCGCGGCGGCGTCGATCCTGATCGATTACGTCCTCACGGTCGCCGTCAGTGTGACCGCCGGAACGATCGCGGTCGCCTCCGCGGTCGAGACCGTGGACGACCATCGCGTGCTGCTCGCGTTCGCGTTCGTGACGCTGATCGCGTTGCTGAACCTGCGCGGAACGAGGGAGTCCGGGGTCCTGTTCGCGGCTCCGACGTACGGGTTCGTGCTCTTCGTCGGGATCACGCTGGCGACCGGCCTGATCCAGTGCGTGTCCGAGTGTCGGACGGCGGCGAGCTCTCACCTCGAACTCGAGGACGTGTCTGCCCTGTCCCTGTTCCTCGTGCTGCGTGCGTTCTCGTCGGGTGCGACGGCACTGACCGGGGTCGAGGCGATCGCCGACGGCGTGCAGGCGTTCCGCCGTCCTCAGGCGCGCAATGCCGCCACGACGCTCGGTGTCATGGCGGCCATCAGCATCACGATGTTCACCGGCATCACCTTCCTCGCGCGCCAGCTCGATGTCCGGGTCACCGAGGAGTCGGCGCAGTCGGTCCTGGCGCAGATCGGCGACACGGTCTTCGGCGGCGGCGGCATGTTCATCGCGCTGCAGGCGTTCACTGCGGGCATCCTGTTCCTCGCGGCCAACACGGCGTTCCAGGACTTCCCCCGGTTGTCCGCGATCCTGGCCCGCGACCGATTCATGCCCTCGCAGTTCCGCAACCGCGGCGACCGGCTCGTGTTCTCCAACGGGGTGATCGTTCTCACGGTGCTCGCGATGGTGCTCGTCTACGTGTTCGACGCGAACCTCACGCGGTTGATCCAGCTGTATGTCGTCGGCGTGTTCTCGGCCTTCACGCTGTCGCAGGCCGGCATGGTGCGCCGCTGGTTCCGGTTGCGCGAGCCCGGCTGGAGGCGAAGCGCACTCGTGAACGGCATCGGGGCGGTGACCACGGGGGTGGTCCTGGTGATCGTCACGATCACGAAGTTCGCGCGCGGGGCGTGGATCGTGATCGCGGCGATGCCGGTGATCGTGGGCTTCTTCTGGTTCGTCAATCGCCACTACGGCCGGGTCGGCCGGGTGCTTCGGGCTGGGCGCGTCCGCGCGTCCGACGACGCCGCGAACACCTTCGTCCTCCTCGTGTCCGCTCTCGGTCCAGAAACGACGCACGCGGTCGGCTACCTCCGGGCACTGCGCCCCCAGAGCGTCGTGGCCGTCTACACGGGTGACCCCGAGGGGTACGAAGAAGCCACCGTGCGCTGGGTCGAGGTCGCGCCACGGTTCGGCAAGCTCGATCTGTTGCCGGGAGGCGGTGCCCACGTCGCGCGGTCGCTCCGACGATACCTGGCCCAGCTCCCCCGGACCGAAGGCGATTTCGTGACGGTCGTGATCCCCGAGCGGCTCGGGACCCCCTCGTGGTTCCAGTTCGCGCACCAGCGACGGGCACTCTGGTTGAAGGCCCGGCTGCTGTTCGAACCGGGGATCGTCGTCACCGACGTCCCGCTGCTGCCAGCTGATCTCGAGGCGGCCGAAGCCGAGTCCGACCGGCCGCTCGAGCCCCGCCGGAGCGTCGTGCTGGTCCCCGTCTCGGCGGTGCACGACGCGACGCTCCGCGCGGTCGTCTACGCGCGTGGGCTCCATTCGACCGAGCTGCTCGCGGTGTACTTCGCCGCAGGAGGTCCGGAGGAGATCCCCGCGATCTCCGAGGCGTGGACGGGGGCCAGGATCGACGTCCCGCTCGCGATCGTGGATGCGTCGTTCCGCGACCTGGGCCCGCCCTTGCTGGAAGAGGTGCGCCGGCATACGGCGCGTGGCGACACGGTGGTCAGTGTGGTGATCCCCGAGTTCGTGGTCGATCGGTGGTGGGAGCACCTGCTCCACAATCAGACCGGCCTCTACATAAAGCGGCTGCTGCTGTTCGAGCCGCATGTCGTGGTCACGAGCGTTCCCTTCCATCTCGGGGCGGAGGGCGCGAGGTCGCGCGTGGAACGGCCGCTCGGGGCAGCGGGAACCTCGTAGCATCGTTGGCCTCATGGCCACGACCTCGACCGGACCGCCGACCGGCGGCCGCGCGCCCCGTGCCGAGGTGGTCAAGCGGCTCCTCCTCGGCCGTGCGTTCTCCAGCGGCAAGCTGGAACACACGTTGCTTCCGAAGCGGCTCGCGCTGCCCGTCTTCGCCTCGGACGCGCTCTCCTCGGTCGCCTACGCGACGGAGGAGATCCTCATCGTGCTGCTCACGGCAAGCGCCCTCTCCAAGCACCTGACGATCCCGATCTCGATCGCGGTTTCGGTGCTGATGGTCGTGGTGATCAGCTCGTACCGGCAGACGATCCACGCGTACCCCTCCGGTGGTGGTGCCTACATCGTGAGCAAGGCGAACCTCGGCATGTTCCCGGGGTTGGTTGCCGCGTCCGCGCTGCTGGTCGATTACATGCTGACGGTCGTGGTCTCGATCACCGCCGGGGTCTACGCGATCACCTCCGCCGTGCCGAGCCTCCGCGATCAGCGCGTGCCCATGGCGATCGCGTTCATAGCGTTGGTGACACTGGCGAACCTGCGGGGATCGAAAGAGTCGGGCGTCCTGTTCGCGATCCCGACCTACGGCTTCATCGTCGCGATCGGGGCGATGGCGGTCGCCGGGCTCGCGCAGTGTGTCGGGGGCTGTCCGCCGACCGAGATCGTGGAGGCCGAGCATCATCTCGCCGCCGGAGGCGGTGCGGTCGGGTTGTTCGTGATCCTCAAGGCCTTCTCGTCGGGATCGACGGCGCTCACCGGGGTCGAGGCGATCTCGAACGGGGTGCAGGCCTTCCGGCGGCCCCAGGCGAAGAACGCCGCCGACACCCTGCTGTGGATGGGGGGGATCGCGATCACGATGTTCCTCGCGATCTCATGGCTGGCGACCCACATCGGCAACGTGACGGTCTCCGATGAGCGCACCGTCGTGGGGCAGATCGCGTTCGCGGTGTTCGGGGGCGGCGCCGGGTTCTACATCGTGCTCGTGTTCACCGCGTTGATCCTGATCCTCGCGGCGAACACGGCCTACCAGGACTTTCCCCGATTGTCGGCGATCCTCGCGCGCGATCGATTCATGCCGCGCCAGTTCATGAACCGTGGGGACCGTCTGGTGTTCTCGAACGGGGTCATCGGCCTGGGTGTGCTCGCGAGCCTCGTGATCTACGCGTTCGATGCCGATCTGACGCGCGTGATCCAGATGTACGTCGTGGGGGTCTTCACCTCGTTCTCGTTGTCGCAGGGCGGGATGGTGGTCCATTGGTTACGCGAGCGAGACAAGGGCGTGGCTGCGGATCCGGCGTGGAGGCGCGCGCTCGTGATCAACGCGGTCGGGTGCGTCACGACGACCGTCGTCCTCGTCGTCGTGACCGTCACGAAGTTCGCGGGCGGCGCCTGGCTCTCGATCCTCGCGATGGCGATGCTCGTGCCCGTGCTGCTGTCCGTGAACCGGCACTACGAGTCGGTGAAGCTGCAGCTCCGCCGGGGTGCGGTGCGCGTCGGTGCCGACGGTCGCAACCACGTTCTGCTGCTGATCCGCGATCTCGACGCGGCAGCGGCCGAGGCGATCGGGTACGTGCGCGCCTCCCGTCCGGCGTCGTTCCGGGTGCTGTTCCCGTCGCCCACCGGCGAGGTGCCGGCGGACGTCCGGCAGCGATGGCGCGAGTTCGCCCTCGCCGATCCACCGCCGATCGAGGGGCTCCGTGTCGAGAAGGACGACCTGCTCGTCGCGATGCGCCGCGAGCTCAAACGGGTGGCGAGGGAACCCGAGGACTTCGTCACGATCGTGATCCCCGAGCTCGTGACCGGGGGGCTCCTCGGCTATCTGCTCCGGGCCCGACGGGTGATCCGACTCAAGGCGGGATTGCTCCGCGAGCCGAACGTCGTCGTCGCGGACGTGCCCGTCGCCGCCGACGACCGGGCGTCGGCGACGACGCCCCGCTCGTTGATCCCCCAGCGCACGGTCGCGCTCGTGTTCGTCTCGGCCGTCCATGACGCGACCGTCCGCGCGGTCAACTACGCGCGCTCGCTCGATGCGAACGAGACCCGCGCGGTGTACTTCGATCTCGACTCCGAGGTCAGTCACGGACTGATCGAAGAGTGGGCGGAGAAGGGCCTGGACATCCCGCTCGATATCGTCGAGGCGCCGTTCCGCGATCTGACCGAGCCGATGCAGGAGGAGGTCCGCCGCTTCACCGTCCGTGAGGACACCGTCTGCGCCGTGATCATCCCGGAGTTCGTCGTCCCGACCTGGCGTCACATGCTCCTGCACAACCAGAACGCGCTGTTCGTCAAGCGGATGCTGCTCTATGAACCGCGCGCGGTTCTCTCGAGCGTTCCGTTCGTGCTCGAGAAGCGCTCCGACGGCGCGGGCCGCCAAGCTCCGGACGCCGACGTGCGTCCGACCGGCAAGGGGAGCTAGGTAGCTTCGTCGGGGGGCGGTGGCGCACCCAGCGACGCACCACGTCGGCGTTCGACGACGACCGCGGACAGCTCCGCTCCGTACAGGGCCGCCGTCGCGGCCAGCTGCAGGAGGACGAGCAGTCCGAAGACGGCGCCGATCGAGCCGTAGAGCGCCGAGCTCTGCGCGACCACCCGGGTCACATACCAGCTCCCGAGCAGGGTCAGTCCCGTCCACGCCACCGCTCCCAGCGCACCGCCGGGCAGGTGCGCGCGCAGGGGAAGTGACCGACCGGGTGTCAACAGGTAGTAGGCGAGGGCGATCACACCGCCGGCGACGCACGAGGCCACGACCAGCGTGAGGATCCTGGTGGGCACGGCGAACGCCCCGCCGATCCGAACGGTCATGATGGCCGAGGTCACGGTGATCGCAGCGAGTCCGAGCAGTCCCAGGATCACCACCGCCGGCAGCACCGCGAGCCGTGCCCGGAGGAAGCCCGGATCCGGCACGCGGAAGATCGCGCCGAAGCCGCGCTGCAGGGCGCCGATCCCGCCTCCCGCGGCCCACAACAACGACACCAGACCCAGGAGCCCGATCCTCGCCCGGGCCCGGATCAACGTCTCGAGGTTGCGCCCGACGAGCGCCTCGAGGCCGGGGATCGCCTCCCCGATCCTCGCCGACCATTCCCGCACCTGAGCGTCGTCGAGGACGAACCCGAGCACCGAGAGGCCGAGGAGCAGCAACGGGAACAGGGAGAGGAACCCGTAGAACGCCAGTCCCGCCGAACGCGGTCCGATCAGATCGTCGCCGCCGCGCCGAACGACGGCGACCGCGAGGCGGACGGGGGACAGCTCCATCGCCCGCTGCACGATCGGCCATCGGGTCGGTGGGCGCATCTGTTGAACATTCCCATCCCCGAGGGGGGATGCAAACCCTCCCGTGGCCCGGCTATCGGGGCGTGGCCGCGTCGGCACGCACCTGTCGGACCCGGCGGACCACGAACCAGACCAGGAGGATGCCGAAAACGACCGCGAGGCCCAGGGAGATCGGTCGCATGATCCGGTCGACGGTCTCCCACCGGGCCCCCATCTCGTAGCCGACCCACGCGAGAGCGAAGGTCCACGGCAGGCAGCCGAGCACTGTGTAAAGGGTGAACTTCCAGAAGTTCATGCGGACCACGCCGGCCGGCAAGGAGATGAAGGTGCGGATCACCGGCAGCAGCCGGGAGAAGAACACCGCCGCTTCGCCGTATCGCTCGAACCAGTCGTGCGCCTTGTCGAGCTCGTGCTGGCGGATCAGCAGGTACTTGCCGAACCGATCGAACAGGGGTCGTCCCCCCCATGACCCGGCGGCATAGGCGATCCAGGAACCGACCAGGTTGCCGAACGTTCCCCAGAGCGCAACCCAGACGAGGTCGAGCTCCTGCCCGGGGGCCGCGAACCCCACGCTCGCGAGCGCCCCACCGAACAGCATCGTGACCTCGCTCGGCACCGGGACGCAGGCGGACTCGAGCACCATGAGCACGAACACCGCGAGGTACCCGTACCGGGCCACCTCGTCGGTCATGAAATGGACGATCGCGTCGAACACGGGGCTCCGAAGGGGTCGGGTCCGGGGGTTCGGCGAGCCTACCAGCGGGTCCCGGCACCTCCGGTGGCTGTGACCGAACCGGGACACGATCGAGATCGGCCCCGGGCGGGCGGATCGCAGGTCCGGCCGACCGGGTACCTGTCGTCGGCATCGGCGCTGGTCAGAGGGGTTCCAGGGCCCCCTCGGGAATAGAGCTGTCCCCGAGGGTCGTTCAAGAGGCCACGGTCCGTCGCCCGGGTCCGGCCTCGAGCCCCTTCGGCTCCCCGTGACACGGGTGCTGGTACCGTGGGCCGCCGAGACCGGCTCACCACACCTTTCCACCCCACGCCGGTAAAGGAACGCTTCATGCCGAAGACGCTCGTCGTCGTGGAGTCGCCCACCAAGGCGAAGACCCTGGAGCGCTACTTGGGCTCCGACTACACGGTCCGAGCCTCGTACGGGCACATCCGCGACCTCCCCAAGAGCAAGCTGGGCGTCGATCCCGATCATGGGTTCGAGCCCGAATACGTCGTGCCCGAGAACTCGGAGAAGGCGGTCCGAGAGCTGCGGGCCGCCCAGAAGCGCGCCGACGCAGTCGTGCTCGCAACCGACTACGACCGCGAGGGCGAGGCGATCGCGTTCCACGTCGCCGAGCTCCTGCAGCTCCCGATCGACGCCACCCAGCGGGTGACCTTCACCGAGATCACCAAGGACGCGATCCTGGACGCGTTCCGGCACCCGCGCACCGTCGATCTGCGTCTCGTCGAAGCGCAACAGGCCCGGCGGATCCTCGACCGACTCGTCGGTTACCGGATCTCACCGATCCTGTGGCGCAAGGTGCGGCCTGGGCTGTCGGCCGGCCGCGTGCAGTCGGTCGCCGTGCGGCTGATCGTGGAGCGCGAGCGGGCGATCCGGGCGTTCACTCCGGTCGAGTACTGGAGCGTCGAGGTCCGGCTCACCCCGGAGGGCGCGCCGGACGAGCAGGCCCCGTTCCTCGCGAAGCTGATCGAGATCCCCGGGGGCAAGCTCGCCGCGAGCCCCGACAAGAAGGGCATCCATCTCGCCGACGTGACGGCGGCCCAGACCCACGTCGACAGACTCCAGGACGCCGCGTACCGCGTTCGCGAGGTCCGCGAGTCCGAGCGGAAGCGGTCGCCCTCCCCACCGTTCACCACGTCCACCCTCCAGCAGGAGGCGGCGCGCAAGCTCGGATTCAGCACGCGGCAGACGATGCGGCTGGCTCAGCAGCTCTACGAAGGGATCAACCTACCCGGCGAGGGCCAGGTCGGTTTGATCAGCTACCACCGAACCGACTCGGTCACGATCGCCGAGACCGCGCTCCGGGAGATCGCCGAGCTCGTCAAGAACGACTACGGCGACGCCTACACGCTTGGGGAACCGCGCCGGTACAAGAAGAAGCAACGCGGCGCGCAGGAGGCGCACGAGGCGATCCGCCCGACGTCGGTGCTCCGCACCCCGCAGCGGGTGTCGTCCGCGCTCGACGCGAACCAGATGAAGCTCTACCGCCTGATCTGGCAGCGCACGGTCGCTTCGCAGATGGCCGAAGCTCGCTTCAAGCAGCTGTCGGTCGACATCGAGGCCACCGCGACGACGGACGGCTCCGTCTACGTGCTGCGCGCGACCGGGCAGCAGCTGCTCTTCGACGGGTTCCGGCGGGTGTACTTCGAGGGCCGCGACGATGCGGTCGACGAGGACGCCGAGGCGATGCTTCCGGCGCTCACCGCCGAGCAACTGCTCCGGATGCTCGAAGTGCTTCCCGAACAGCACTTCACCCAGCCACCGCCGCGGTTCACCGAGGCCTCACTCGTCAAGACCCTCGAGGAGCAGGGGATCGGCCGCCCCTCGACGTACGCCAGCACCCTGTCGACGATCCGCGACCGCGAGTACGTGCGCCTCGAGGACCGGCGGTTCTTCCCCGAGGACGTCGGCGAGGTCGTCACCGACCTCCTCGTCGAGTTCTTCCCCGACATCGTCGATGTGCGCTTCACGGCCAAGATGGAGGACGAGCTCGACGACATCGCCGAAGGCAAGCTCGGCTGGACGCAGGTGCTCGACGAGTTCTACGGTCCCTTCGAGCGGCTGCTCGAGAAGAACGAGGACGAGATCAAGCGGTTCGAGCAGCAGCTCGACGAGAAGTGCCCGAAGTGCCCGACCGAAGGTCGCGAGCCCGGGAACCTGATCGTGAAGCTGGGGCGGTACGGCAAGTTCATCGGGTGCGACAAGTACCCCGACTGCTCCTACATCCGCAACATGGACGGCACCGAACGCCCGGAACCGGAGATGCTCGACGAGACCTGCCCCGAATGCGGGAAGCAGCTGACGAAGAAGGTCGGCAGATTCGGTCCGTTCGTCGGGTGCTCGGGCTATCCCGACTGCCGCTACATCAAGCGCGAGGAAGTTCCCGGCACCGGTGTCACCTGCCCGCAGTGCTCCGAGGGCGAGATCGTACCCAAGCGCGCGCGCGGGAACCGCACCTTCTACTCCTGCAGCCGGTACCCGGATTGCACGTTCGCCGCGAGCTACCCGCCGGTGCCCGATCGTCCCTGCCCCGAGTGCGCCTCGGTCATGCTCGAGCAGGCGCCCACGAAGGGCGGAGCCCGTTGCTGGAACTGTGGGTGCGTCGTCGACGACGAGGGCACCGTGGTCGAGTCCGGCGATCCGGAGGCGGAGGCGGAGCGGCGAGCGGCGAAGGACGCCGCGCGTGCCAAGCGCGCCGAGGCGAAGGCCGCGAAGAATAAGAGCACGAAGAAGAGCACGAAGAAGAAGACGACCGCCAAGAAGAAGGCCACGAAGAAGAAGACGACCGCCAAGAGGAAGGCCACCGCCAAGCAGAAGACGACGACCGCGGAAACAACCGTCGCCGGTGGCAACGGCGCGACCTCCTCGGCGGGTCCGGCTGAGGCCGACGAGTCGGTCCCGATCGAGGCGGGTTCCGAGGCCGCCGACAAGGTGCCGGCGACGCGTCCCGGGGCCTGATGGCCAGTATCTCCGAGGAGGTTGCCGCCCTCCGCGGGACGAAGTCAGCCACCCTCAAGGATCTCCTCACCTCCCCGACGTTCTCCCGTCTGCTCGCGGCGATGACGGTGTCCTCGCTCGGGGATTGGATCGGGTTCGTCGCGGTCACCTCGCTCGTCGCGCGGCTCGCCGGTTCCCAACGAGTGGCGCTGGGTGCCGTGGCGGCCGTGATGACCGCCCGGATGCTCCCCGCTCTGATCTTCGGTCCGTTCGCCGGCGCGATCGTCGACCGGCTCGATCGCAAGCAGCTGATGATCACCGCCGACGTCGGACGCGGGCTGATGTACGCATCGATGCCGTTCGTCGGACACCTGTGGGCGATCTTCGTCCTGTCGTTCTTCATCGAGTGCATGTCGCTGCTGTGGACGCCTGCTCGTGACGCGAGCCTGCCTCACCTCGTTCCGCGTCGGCAGCTGCCGAATGCGAACTCGATCGGTCTGCTCACGACGTACGGAACCCTGCCGATCGGAGGAGCGATCGCAACGGTGCTCGCGGGACTGTCGGACTTCCTCGGCGCGGGCGTCCCCTACTTCTCGACCCACCCCGAGTCCCTCGCGCTGTGGCTGGACTCTGGCACATTCGCGTTCAGCGCGTTCATGGTGAGCCGGATCGCGATCGCCTCACCCGTCGCGGCGGGGCGCGCCCGAGGCTTGCAGTTCCGCAAGGTCGGTCACGACATCCTCGAAGGCGTGCGGTTCCTGTCGAAGGACCCCTTGGTGTCGACGATGACGATCGGCATCGTGCTCGCGTTCGGTGCGGTCGGTGCGGTGCTCTCGCTGGGACCGGTGTTCGCCGCCGACACGCTGAAAGCGTCGGCGGCCGGCTGGCCGATCCTCGTGACCGCGTTCGGCGTGGGGATGGCCGCGGGGATGGCGTCGGTCAACCTGTTCGGCAAGCGGCTGGATCAGGATCTGTTGTTCGCGGGATCGATGATCGGCGCCGCGGCCTCGCTCTTCGTGCTCGCGGCCATGCCGAACATCGCGTCCGCCGCCCTGGTCACGGTAGGGGTCGGCGGATTCTGCGGGACGATGTGGGTCACGGGGTACACACTGCTTCAGGAGAACGTCACCGATGAGATGCGCGGACGAACTTTCGGCTCGATCACCGTGGTCGCTAGACTCGCACTGTTCCTGGCGCTCACGACCTTCCCGTCCCTCGCCGCGATCATCGGGCCGCGAGTCATCCAGGTCGGACAGGCGGACATCGATCTGTCCGGAACGAGGATCGCGCTGTGGGTCGCCGGCTTGGGGGCACTGATGGCGGGCGGCACCACGTGGCGACGGCTCCGACGGCTCCGGGTACTCCGCCCGAAGCCACTCACCCTCGTGCCGAAGCTGATCCGTCCGCCGAGCACGGGGTTGTTCATCGCGTTCGAGGGGGTTGAGGGTGCCGGCAAGGGAACCCAGGTCGAGATGCTCCGCTCGTACCTGGCCGAACGGGGTCACGATGTCCTGGTGACGCGCGAGCCGGGGGGAACCGCCCTCGGAGAACGGGTCCGCGATGTCGTCCTCGATCCGGCGACCGGCAGGATCGAACCGCGGACCGAGGCTCTGCTGTTCGCGGCGAGTCGTGCCCAGCATGTGTCGACGGTGTTGCGGCCCGCGCTCGCCGAAGGTCGCACCGTGATCTGCGACCGGTACATCGATTCCTCCCTCGCCTATCAGGGCGCGGGACGTGGCGTCGGCGAGCAGGACATCCTCTCGCTCAACGTGTGGGGAACGCAGGGGTTGTTCCCCGATCTCGTGCTCCTGCTGCACCTCGAGCCCGAGATCGGTCTCGGCCGGATCGACACGGCCGAGGCCGACCGGATCGAGGCCGAGGGAGCGTCCTTCCTCGACAAGGTCGCGGACGCGTTCCTGAAGATCGCCGAGGAACACCCCGAGCGGTTCGTCGTGATCGACGCGGGGCGGGGACCCGACGAGGTCTTCGTCGACGTTCGTGACGCGGTCGACCGGACGTTGGGCGAGCGCCAGGGCGACGGTGACATCCATCCCGTTCCCTCGCACGAGGTCCGGACCCCTTCCGAGACCGAGGCCGGCTCCACCGGAACCACCGACGCTTCGACTTCGGATGCGCCGGACCCCACACCGGTCACCGAGCGCGAGATCGATCCCGGACGATCGGAGGATTCGTCGTGAATCCGCCCGTGCTCGATCTCGTTCCCGGTCAGGACGCTGCGATGACGTTCCTCCGCGGTGCGGCCGAACGTCCCCACCACGCATACGTGTTCGCCGGTCCCGAGGGCAGCGGCAAGCAGCTCGGCGCGCGCGCGTTCGCCGCGGCGCTCCTGTGCCCCGACGGCGGCTGTGGGACCTGCCGCGCCTGCCGGCTCGCGCTCGATGACCGCCATCCGAACTCGTTCCTCGTCGAACCGGAGGGACGTGACATCCATGTCGATACGGTCCGGGACGAGATCTGGCATCCCGCCTACCGAACGCCTCCGGAGCCCGGCCGAAAGCTCTTCGTGATCCGCGAGGCCGACCGGCTGAACCCCGCCGCAGCCGACGTTCTGCTGAAGGTCCTCGAGGAGCCCCCGCCCGCCTGCGTCTTCCTGTTGATGTCCGCGCGGCCGCATGAGCTGCCCGAGACAGTGTTGTCACGGTGTCACGTCGTCACCTTCTCGCCGCTCGCCGAGGACCTCGTCGTCGAGACGCTCGCGGCGGACGGGACCGAGCGCAGCCTCGCAACGCTCGCCGCGCGATTGGCCGGCGGCAACGTCGGACGGGCGCGTCGCATGGCCCGGGCCGACGGCCTCGGGTTCCGCGACGTCGCGCGGGAGGCCCTCGACCGGGCGTCCACGGGGCCGCCGGGCGCGATCGCTGCCGCCGATCTCGTTCTGAAGGCGGCCGAGCGGCGCCGCACCGACATGAAAGAGGAGCTCGCCGTCGAGCTCGAGCCGTTCCTCGACGACAAGGGTCGTCCCGAGGCGGCCTACCGCGGCGCGATCAAGCGACTGGAGACGCGTCACCACCGGCGCCTGCGCCGAGAGGAACGTGACTTCGTCGACCGGGTCCTGCTGGCGATCTCGGCGATCCTGCGCGACCGGATCGCGGACCGGGTCGGTGCGGGCCCGGACGCGCTGCTGAACGTCGATCTGGCTCCCGACGGTGAGACGATCGTCGGCGCGGCCGGCGGCCTCGCCGCGGTGGAAGAGGCGCGCGCCGCGCTCGCCGAGGACCTCAACCTGAACCAGCGACTCGTGATCGAGCAGGCGTTCCTCCAGCTCGGCGCGCCCGTTCGCGTTGCCTGACGGGTTCTCGGACCGGTGGCACTGGGCGCGAGGAGCTCCGAACGCGACGGCGCCCGGTGGCGGGAAGCTCACCGGGCGCCGGACGGGGGAGGATGACTCGATCGGTCAGGCGACCGTGATCTCCTTCACCATGCCGAGTGCCGCGTGGGGCTGACCGTCGTTCGCTTTCGAGGGGACCAAGCACACGAGGGCGTAGGTCCCGGGTTGCAGGTCGGCCGCGAGGGGCTGCTCGGAGGTGGTGCCCGACTTCGCGAAGGTGCCACCGATGATCGTGGCCCATGGGGGCGGGTCGCCCTTCGGGTTCTCCTCGACCTCGGTCAGCACGTCGTCGATCGTGTAGCCCTCGTCGAGCCCGACGAGCACCATCTCGTGGTCCTCTTCCCCTTCGTTCTCGAGCGTCACCGACTGCGGACCCGCGGCCCACGTGTCGGGACCGTCGAACGCGAAGTCCTCGGCGACGATCGTCGGGTCGGTCGCGGCCTCGGTCGTCGCCTCGGTCGTCGGGGTGGCGTCGTCGGCGGGTTCGGGATCGTCGCTGCCGCAGGCGGCGAGCAACAGACTGCCGCCGAGCAGAAGTGCGATCGCGGTTCGGGTCGTTCGGTGCATCGTGCGACTCCTTTCGGGAGGGGATCCTGGCTCCCCCGTGCCCGTTGCGGAGGTACGCGAGAGCATATCGAGAACCTCCGGTAGTGCCTCCTGTCTCCGGCTCCCCTCGACCGCGGTCCGGTCCGGATGGGACACTTCGGTGATGGGATCCGCGAGAACGCTCCGGCCACGCCCGTCCCGCCGGCGTCGCATCGGGCGGAGGATCGAGCGATGGGTGCTCGGGATCGGGATGACGATCGTCGCCGTCCTTCTCGAGCGCCGCGTCCTTCGCGGGATCAAGCGTCGGGGGGAGGCGCCGCCGCCGCGGCACACCCTGGGCGACAACCTCGAGCAGGAGCTGCTCCAGGACAGCACGATCGACATCTCGGAGCCGGGGCGGTGACGCCGACGGGCGTCTCGGATCGCTCGTGGTGACCCGGATCGAGGGCGGCGTCCTCGCCGTCACGTGGGTTCCACGAGAGGCGGTCGAGGGCCCGGCGCGACTCCCGTTCCAGCTCGGGCTCGTCCGGTTCGACGAGCCGCCGCCCGACATGCTCGACGATCCACGGAGCTTCCTGCGCGCGGGCGGGTTCACCGTCGCGAACGATCTCCGAGCGTGGATCGAGGTGGAGGACGGACGCGTGAGGGCCCACGGGATCGCCGGCGGGGTCGTGGTCGGGGGCGTCGAGCGGACCGTGACCGAAACGGTGACCTTCGCGCAACACGCGTTCCCCGTGCTGCGACCCGAGCCCGAGGTTGCCGAGGACTACGTGCGCTTCGTGCAGACGGCCGGCGCGTCGACCGGCCTGGCGGCGCCTCGTCGCCTCGGCCCGCGTGGCGACGCACACGTGAGTGCGCCGCCCGCATGGACGACCTTGGTCCTGACGATCCGCGCCGACGGGACGAGCGACCACGAGCTGATCGGGGCGAGCGCGTTCCCCCGACACTGGCTCTATGACGGGGCGGGCCGGTTGCGCGCGAAGACGGCCGTGATCGAGTTCGACGACTGGTTCTACCGGGACGCCGGACGCGTTTCGCCGTGGGGCGGCGTCGACACGCCCGCCCTGGTCGCGGCCGCCGAATCGGCGCTCGAACGTCGCCTGTCGGGAGTGATCGTCGGCAGCGACCCACCGTTCCGTCGCCTGCGGCCCGGCGAGGAGCTCGCTCGGCAGGGCGACCCGGGCGGCGAGCTGTTCCTCATCTTCGACGGCGTGCTCGAGGTCGAACGCGACGGGGAGACGATCGCCCGACTCGGTCCCGGTGCCGTCGTCGGCGAGGGAGCTCTGCTCGCGGGGGGCGTGCGATCCGCGACGCTCCGTGCTCTCACCGCGGTCCGGGTGGCCACCGTTCCGGGCGACCTGATCGATCGCGAAGCGCTCGCGGAGCTTGCGGCCGGTCGCCTGGAGGGCGGCGGCGACGCCTCGCGCGTGCCCGGCACGTTCGCTTGATCGACGAGTCGCGCGAGGATCAAGCGGGACTCGCTTGATCGACGAGTCCCGCGAGGGTCAGGCGGGACCGCGTTTGCGGATCAGATCGACGACGAGCGTCAGCGTGAGGCCGCCGCCGATCGAGCCGAGCACGAGGGGCACCCAGTCGGCGGCACGCGCGGACGAGGCGGTGATCGCCGAGCCGAGCAGCGATGCACCGGCGACGATGCCCAGCGACAGACGGCGTCCGGCGCGCCGGACGGTCGTTTCCAGTTTCTCCGCGGCGAAGTTGACCTGGAGTTTCGGCCCCGGTCGCGCGCCCGCGAGCCGCTCGAAGGCCTCGACCAACCTCGTCAGGCGGACCTTGAGCTTCTGCCCTTCGTAGAACACCTTCTTGGGGTCGATCCGCTCGCGCATCTTGCCCATCAGACTGCGCATCAGGTAACTGCCGGCCACGTCGAACGGATCGAGGGTGGGATCCAGCTCGGCGGTCGCGAGCTGCATCTGCGCCATCGCCTTGCCGGTCAACGCGAGTGACGCGGGCAACGGGACGTCGTGACGGATCGAGATCTCGGTGATCTCCTGGAGGATCGGACCGAGCTGGATCTCCTGCAACGGGACGTTGCGGTAGCGCGCCATCACCTCGCCGAGGTCCTGGCGGAACGTGTTGACGTCGAGCCCCGGTTGGTCGGTGACCCCGGACAACTGCAACGACACGTCCATCAAGAAGTCGACGTCCTCCTGCCAGAAGGCCATCAGCAGCAGCATCAGGTTCTCGCGCATCTGCGGACCGAGCTCGCCGACCATGCCGAAATCGAGGAAGTAGATCGTGTCGTTCCACCACAACAGGTTTCCGGGGTGCGGGTCGGCGTGGAAGAAGCCCTCGGTGAGGATCTGGCGGTAATAGGACTCCAGCAGTTGCCGCGCTGCATCCGTGCGCGCGGGTCCGTCGGGTGCCTCGCGGATCGGCACGCCTTGGATCTCCTGCATCACGAGCAGCCGCTGGCTCGACAGCTCGTTGAAGACGTCGGGAACGGCGAGGCGCGTGTAGCTCGCGATCACCTGTCGCATCCGTTCGATGTTGCGGGCCTCGGACAGGAAGTCCAGTTCGCGCTGGAGCGACCCGGACAGGTGCTCGAACACCGCCTGCAGATCGATCACCTGCTTGAGGGCCGGCCTGTTCCCCGTCTTCTCCGCGAAGAGTTCCAGCAGACCGAGGTCCTGTTCGATCGCCTCGCGAGCGCCCGGGCGCTGCACCTTCACGACGACGCGCTCTCCGGCGGCAAGTGTCGCGCGGTGGACCTGTCCGAGTGTTCCCGCCGCCATCGGGTCGGGGCCGATCGTTTCGAACACGTCCTCCCACGGGACGCCGAGCTCTTGTTCCATCACGCGCACGACCTCCGCCTCGCTGAGCGGCGACACGTGGTCCTGCAGGGTGGCGAGCTCCTCGATGAACTCGGGCGGGAGCAGGTCGGGACGCGTGGAGAGCACCTGGCCGAGTTTGGAGAAGGTCGGGCCGAGCTCCTCCATCGCGGCGCGGAGGCGTCGCGCGGACTCGCGTCGGGACTCCACGTCGTCGCCGCGCGAGAACAGCTCCTTCACGCCGTGCCGTGCCATCACGGTCGCGATCCGCGTCGCGCGACCGAGCAGCTTCGGATCCTCGGCGGTCATCTCGTCCGTGAGACGTCCGCCGTGCTGGGTCGTCACCGATCCGCGAGGCGGAGGCTTGTCGACCTCGCGGCCGTCCGCGTCGAGCGTCGCGGTGTTCACGATGATCACCGTGCACCGGGCGTTGTGCGAGATCCGGTTGGGGATGTTCCCGAGCAGGAACTCCTTACGGCCGGTCATCCCGGCGTTACCGACGACGAGGACGTCGGTTCCCATCTCCTCGGCGGCCTCGAGGATCGCGAGAGCGGGGTCGGCATGGAGCGCGACCCGCGCGACGCCCCGCTCTCCCGCGAGCTCGTACGCGAACGCGGTCAACTCCTCCGCCGCGGCGCTCGCACGCGTCGCCTCCGCCATGCCGGCCTCGGTGCCCGGCGGGCTGTCGGGCGGGACGACCTGCAGGACGAGCAGCTGGGAGCCGAAGCGCTCGGCCATCGAGGCCGCCCATCGGACGGCGCGATCGGCGCTCTCGGAGCGATCGGTCGCCACCATCACGCGATGGACGGGAGCCTGCCCGTTGCCCTCGCCGGTGCCGCTCGCGACCGTATCCCGCAGACCCATGGCGGGGATTGTCCCATCCTCGGCCCGGCACGAGGATCCCCCTTCGCCGCGGCTCGCATCCTGCGGTGTTGCGGGCCGCTCGACAGGTCCGTCGCCCCCACATTGATAGACTCGGCGCCTGTTCGCCGGAGTAGCTCAGCTCGGTAGAGCAACCGCCTCGTAAGCGGTAGGTCGTCGGTTCAAATCCGTCCTCCGGCTCGTGCTTGCTAAGATGCGCGCCGTGTTCGACAGGGGAGTTGCCGCCCGATCCGTCGCCCTCTGTGCGGGGGTGATCGTGCTGTTGGTCCTCTGGACGCCCGCCGCACTGGCGCAGGTGGTGCCCGACCCCAACGTCGTTCCCACGAAGAACACCGGTGGGTTCGTCTACGGCATGGCCGTGCTCGTGGGGGTCCTCGGCGTCGTCGTGGTGATCGCGCTCGTGGTCGGCTACCTGCGGTTCGCACCGCGGTTCCAGCGGGACGAGCAGGGGCGCAAGATCGTTCACGCCGATCGCGTGGCCGTCGGGGAGGAATTCCCGCGACGCTCGGTCGACGTCAGCCAGGCGCAGCCGGTGGTCGTCGCCCCGCCCGCACTCCCCGCGGAAACGCCCGCCGCGGCTGCCGCAACCGCTCCGGCTCCCGCCGCGGCTCCCGCAGCCCCTCCAGCGGCGGCCGCGCAAGTCGCTCCCGCACCGCAAGCTGCTCCCGCTCCCGCCGCCGCCCCGGCGCAAGCCTCTCCCGCAGCGGAGCGTCCGGAGGTCTCGCTCGACGAAGAGGTCTTCGAAGCCAAGCTCGCGGAATTGCTCGACCAAGGCGTCACCCGGCGCGTCGCCGAGGGCCAGGCCCGGCGCGCCGCGATGATCGCCGCCCGGAAGAAGGCCGAGGGCTCCTAGAGCCCGTGTGATGGCCGCCACCGACGTCGACTGGTCGATGGGGTCGGCGGCGGCCCGGCTCGCCGACTGGCACACCGCGATCGATCTCGGCCGCCGTGTGGCCGGACCGGGCGTCGGCGTCAGCGCCGTCGAGCGTGCCCGGATGCGTGAGGACCTTTCCGATCTCGTCCCCGAGTGCGAACGCCTGATCGCCGACTTCACCGGCCTGGAGATCGAGGGGTTCCGTTCCCGGGCCTGGGTGATGTCGCGCGGCGAATGGATCGAGGCGAACCTGCGGAGCATGCAGCGGGTGCTCGAGCCGCTCGCCGAGCGGGTCCTCGCCGGAGGACGCTCGCGGGCGGAGTTCCGGCGCAAGGCGCTCGGGGCCCAGATCGGCGGGCTGCTGGGATACGTCTCCCGCAAGGTGCTCGGTCAGTACGACGTGTTCCTCCCGCCCGACGACGAGGGCCTGCTCTACTTCGTCGGGCCGAATCTCGCCGAGGCCGAACGGCGCTTCGGGCTGCCCCCGCGCGACTTCCGCTTCTGGGTCGCCGTCCACGAGGTCTGTCACCGCGTGCAGTTCGGCGCGACCCCGTGGCTGTCGAGCCACCTCGCGGCGACCGTGGACCACTACCTGAGCACGGTCTCCCTCGATTCCGGGGAGCTGCTGCGCCAGCTCTCCCGCGCCGTCGACGAGGTCCGCAGCGGGCGGACCGAAGCTCGGGGCATCGGCGTGTTCTACCTGCTCCTCAACGACGAGCAGCGCGAGCTGTTCCATCGGACGCAGGGACTGATGTCCTTGCTCGAGGGCCACGCCTCCTACGTCATGAACCGCGTCGCGGACGGCCGGGTCGCCGACCTGCCCCGGATGCGCCGGGCGCTCTCGCACCGACGTCGCTCGGGGCGTGTCGAGCGCTCGTTCCAGAAGGCGGTCGGGTTCGACTCGAAGATCCAGCAGTACGACTCGGGCGAGCGGTTCGTGGCCGCGGTCGTCGACCGCGTGGGTATGGACGGGTTCAACGCGGTCTGGCGCGAGGAGGCGAACCTGCCCACGGGCGCGGAGATCGCCGACCCCGATCGCTGGATCGCGAGGGTCGGACCCTAGCGGCGATGGCGCGTCGTCCCCCGGCCGTCGCTCGTGTGCTCGAGCGGGTCGCGGGCACCGTCCGTCGCGAGGATCTCTTCGAGCCCGGCGATCGGATCCTCGTCGCCGTGTCGGGAGGGCCCGATTCGGTGTGCTTGCTCGAGTCGCTCGTTCGCCTGCGCAGGTTGCTGCGGATCTCACTCGAGGTGTTCCACTACGACCATCGCCTCCGTCCGGACTCCGCCGACGACGCGTCCTACGTCCGCCGACTCGCCGCGCGCCACCGCCTCGCGTTCCATCCGTGTGCGGCGCACGACGCGCCGCCGCGCGGTGCATCGGTCGAGGAGTGGGCCCGCGATCACCGACGCTCGGCCGCCGTGGCGGTGTTGAACGAGATCGGCGGAACGGCCCTCGCCTGGGGTCACACGGTCGACGACCAGGCGGAGACGGTGCTGATGCGGATCCTCGAAGGGGGCGGGCTCGACTCGCTCACGGCGATCCGTCCCCGTTCGGGGGTGCACACACGTCCGCTCCTCGACGTCACCCGTGAGGAGGTCGAAGGGTTCTGCCGGGCACTGCGGATGCGTCCGCGCCGTGATCCGACGAATCGGTCCACCCGGTACCTGCGGAACGCGCTGCGGCTCGAGGTCCTTCCGGCGATCGAGGAGGCGACGGGCAGACAGGTGCGCCGGCCTCTCGCACGCAGCGCTGCGCTGCTCGCGCGCGACAGCGACGAGCTTCGCGCACAGGCGGAGACGGCGGCACGCCGCCTGCTCGGCCGCCGGTCGCTCGACCGGCTCTCGCATCTCGACGAGGTCCGCATCGCCGCCGGACCCTTGCGGACGCTCTCGCCGGCGATCGGCACGCGCGCGATCTCGGTCGTGCTTCGCGCCGCGGGCTGCACGCGGGTCACGAATGAGGACCTCGAGTCCGTGCTCGACCTGGCCGCGGGGCGACCCGGGCGTTCGCGGGACCTGTCGGGGGGTTTGTTGGCGAGGCGGGTTGGCTCGTACATTGTCCTGGTACGGACTTCCCCCCAGACCGCCCCCGGAGGAACGGGATATGGACCGTCCGACCACTGACCGCACGAGCGCACGGACCGGCACCGAGCACGATTCGCTCGCCCGGCTCGAGGGCCACGTCGAGGCGTACGAGAACGACATCGACCGTGTGCTGATCACCGAGGACGAGATCCAGTCCTCGGTCCGGCGTCTCGGCGACGAGATCACCGAGGACTATCGGGGCCGCAGCCCGCTGTTGATCGGGGTCCTCAAGGGTGCGTTCGTGATGATGGCCGATCTGTCGCGCCATATCCGGCTGCCGGTCGAGTTCGACTTCATGGCGGTCGCCTCGTACGGGGCGGCAACGAAGACGTCGGGTGTCGTTCGGATCCTCAAGGACCTCGACCACGACATCGAGGGACGCGACGTCCTGCTCGTCGAGGACATCGTCGATTCCGGCCTCACACTGAACTACCTGCTGAAGAACCTCCGCGGTCGTCGGCCGGCGAGCCTCGAGGTCTGCGCGCTGTTGAAGAAGGAAGGCATCCAGCAGGTACCCCTCGACATCCGCTACACGGGCTTCGAGATCCCCCCCGAGTTCGTCGTCGGCTACGGTCTCGACTTCGGCGAGCGCTTCCGCAACCTCCCCTACATCGCAACCCTCAAGCCGGACGCGTACCTCGACAGCTGACCGGTCGTTCCTCAGTGAACGCGCTGGTGGGCCGATACCTCTAGGGGTCGTCCAGAGACCCCCGTGCTACCATCGCGGAGGGCTCCGGAACGCGTCGCTCGCGTCCGGGCCCCGAAGCATCTCCGCAGGTCACACGCGACGACGCGCGAAAGGAGCATCCGACGGCCGCCCAACCTCCTGAGTCCCCGTTCCGGAGGGCGTTCCGCAGTCCTGCTCTGTGGTTGCTCCTGTTGTTCGGCGCGATCCTGTTCTTCATGCCGCTGCTGAGCGATCAGCAGAGCGACGCCCCGCTCACCGTGACGGCGTTCCAGACTCGCGTTGCCGACGGGGAGGTCAAGACCGCGGAGTTCCTCGAGGGCCAGCAGGTGATCACGGGCGAGTTCAGCGACGGTGAGACCTACGAGGTGACCTATCCCCTCGAGGTCCAGGACGAGCTGTTCCAGGAACTCGACGAAGCCGGGGTCGATGTGTCCGCCGACGCGCAGCAGCCGAACGGGCTGCTCACCTTCTTCCTGCAGTTCATCCTCCCGATCGTACTGATCGGCGCCGTGCTGATCTACGTGATGAACCGCTCGCAAGGGGGCGGAAACCGGGTGATGAGCTTCGGGAAGTCGAAGGCGAAGGTCGTCACGAAGGACCAGCCGAAGACCAGCTTCTCCGACGTCGCCGGCGTCGATGAGGCGATCGAGGAGCTCGAAGAGGTCAAGGAGTACCTGCAGAACCCCGCGAAGTTCCAGTCGATGGGGGCGAAGATCCCGCGTGGTGTGCTGCTGTTCGGACCTCCGGGAACCGGTAAGACGCTGCTTGCTCGCGCCGTGGCCGGCGAGGCGGGCGTTCCCTTCTACTCGATCTCGGGGTCGGACTTCGTCGAGATGTTCGTCGGCGTCGGCGCCGCCCGCGTCCGGGACCTGTTCGAGCAGGCGAAGACGAACTCGCCGGCGATCGTGTTCATCGACGAGATCGACGCCGTCGGCCGCCACCGTGGCGCCGGGCTGGGCGGCGGCCACGACGAGCGCGAGCAGACGTTGAACCAGTTGCTCGTCGAGATGGACGGGTTCGACCAGCGCACCGCGGTGATCCTCATGGCCGCGACGAACCGCCCCGACATCCTCGATCCGGCGCTCTTGCGTCCGGGTCGCTTCGACCGCCACATCGTGATCGATCGTCCCGACATCGAGGGGCGCAAGGGGATCCTCGCGGTCCACGCACGCGGCAAGCCGATCGACCCGGGCCTCGACCTGGACGTGGTCGCGCGTCGCACGCCGGGGTTCACCGGCGCCGACCTCGCGAACGTGATCAACGAGGCCGCACTGCTGGCCGCGCGACGCAACAAGAAGACGATCACCAACGACGAGGTCGACGAGGCGATCGACCGCGTGATGGCGGGACCCGAGAAGAAGACCCGCGTGATGAGCGAGCACGAGAAGAAGGTGATCGCCTATCACGAGCTGGGTCACGCGGTCGTCGCGCACGCGCTCCCGAACACCGACGAGGTGCACAAGATCTCGGTGATCCCGCGCGGGCGCGCGCTCGGGTACACGCTCACGCTCCCCGAACAGGACAAGTTCCTGATGACGCGCGAGGAACTGACCGACGAGCTCACGATGCTCCTCGGAGGCCGCGTGTCCGAGGAGCTGATGATCTCCGACATCACGACCGGTGCCGCGAACGACATCGAGCGCGCGACGAAGATGGCACGGCAGATGGTCACCGAGTACGGGATGTCCGACACGCTCGGACCGCTCACGCTCGGCCAGAAGACCGGCGAGGTGTTCCTCGGCCGCGACTTCTCCAGTCATCCGGATTACTCCGAGCAGGTCGCCTTCGAGATCGACAACGAGGTCCGGCGCCTGATCGACGAGGCGCACGACGTCGCGCTCGAGATCCTCACGACCCACAAGGAGGAGATCCAGGGCTGGGCCGAGTTCCTGATGGAGAAGGAGACCGTCAACAAGGAACAGGTCGAGGAATTGTTCAAGAACGTGGCGAAGCGTCCGCCGCGCGAACCCGACGTTCGTTCCGCCGGCCTCGCGGTCTCCCGCTCGGCGGTGCGCAAGCAGGGTCTGAAGTACAGCGGTCCCGAGGGCCTGCGCGGCTGAGTCTCGGCCCCGCCGCCCCTCCGATGGAAGGCGTACGGGGTTCGCTCTGTAGGATGCCCGCATGGATCACGACCTCTTCGATCGCCTCTACGGTCCTCCCGCGGGGTTCGACCGCGAGAAGATCGAGCGCGGCGTTCGCCTGGTGCTCGAGGGCATCGGTGAGGACCCCGATCGCGGCGGTTTGAAGGACACACCCGCCCGGGTCGCGCGGATGTACGAGGAGATCGCCGCCGGAGTGGGGAAGGACGCCGCCGAGGTCGTCACGGTCGTGGAGGGCGCCGACCACGACGAGATGATCATGGTCCGCGACATCCCGCTGTACTCGGTGTGCGAACACCACCTGATCCCGTTCACCGGCAGAGCGCACGTCGCCTACATCCCGGACAAGGATCAACGCATCACCGGCCTGTCGAAGATCGCGCGCCTGGTCGATCTGCTCGCGAAGAAGCCTCAGGTCCAGGAACGGCTGACGACCCAGATCGCCGAGGCGCTCGAGCATGCGCTGAGTCCGCGCGGCGTCTTCGTCGTGATCGAGGCGGAGCACCTGTGCATGACGATGCGCGGCATCAAGAAGCCGGGGTCGATGACGATCACCTCCGCGGTGCGCGGGCTGTTCCGCAACGACGCCCGTACCCGCCAGGAGGCGATGAGCCACATCGGCATGCGCTAGGCGAGCGGAGGGCAGAGGTGCTCGAGCGCGCGATCCTCGCCCGGCACGCGGAGTCCGAGTCGAACGCCGCGAACGTCCTCAACGGCGATCCGAAGCTCCGCGTTCCTCTGACCGAGCGCGGCCGGGACCAAGCGCGTGAGCTCCGTGCGGTGATCGACGGTGAGGACATCCGTGCCGTGATCACGAGCGAGTTCCCGCGTGCGATCGAGACCGCGGACCTCGCGGTCGGGCACCGGAACCTGCCGACCGTGGTGGTTGCCGAGCTGAACGATCCTCGCGGCGGCGCGTGGGAGGGCATGGATCTCGACGAGTACCTCGCCTGGGCCGCGGCGTCTGATCCCGCCGACGCGCCGCCGGACGGGGAGAGTCTGCGCGAGGTCTTGGCGCGCGTCGCCACGGCCCTTCGCGTCATCCTCGCGCGCACCGAACAGGCGGTGCTCGTGATCGGCCACGGGCTGCCGATCAGCACCGTGCTCGCCGCGGCGGAAGCGGACCTGGACGAGCGGTCCGTGTACCCACCCGTCCCGAACGCGGAACCCTTCGTCCTGACCCGGCGGCAGCTCGAGATCGCAGCGGGGCGCATCGAGCGTGCGGTCGACCCCTAGCGACGACGGTACGCGCCGCCTCGCCCGTCGTCGCGGACCCGGGCTAGCATGATGAGATGGGTTCCCTGCGATGGCGGTGCGGCGAGCATGTCCTGGGGCTCGGCGAACGGACGCTCGTGATGGGCATCCTCAACGTGACGCCCGATTCGTTCTCCGACGGCGGTCGATTCCTCGACGCGGAGCCGGCGGTCGAGCACGCGGTGCGACTCGCTCGCGAGGGCGCGGACATCGTCGACGTCGGAGGGGAGTCGACCCGTCCCGGCGCCGACGAGGTTCCGGTCGACGAGGAGCTGCGCCGGGTGGTCCCGGTGATCGAACGCCTCGTCGGTGAGCTCCCGGAGCTCGTCGTCTCCGTCGACACGCGCAAGGCCGAGGTCGCCCGGGCCGCCATCTCCGCGGGCGCATCGATCGTGAACGATGTCGCCGCAGGACGCGACCCGGCGATGCTGTCGAGCGTGGCCGGTTCGGACGCCGGCTACGTCGCGATGCACATGCTCGGGGAGCCGGGCACGATGCAGCGTGACCCCCACTACGACGACATCGTGGAACAGGTGCGCGGGTTCCTCGCCAACCGCGTCGCCGACGCGGAGACCGCGGGGATCGACCGTGAACGAGTCTGCGTCGACCCGGGGATCGGGTTCGGCAAGACGCTCGAGCACAACCTGGTCCTGATGCGCGACCTCGATCGGATCGTGGATCTCGGCCTGCCGGTGCTGGTCGGAGCCTCGCGGAAGCGGTTTATCGGGATGCTCACGGGCGTCGAGGATCCGAGCGACCGGCTCGAGGGAACGGCGGCGGCCGTCGCCTGGGCCGTCGGCGCCGGTGCGCACATCGTGCGCGTGCACGACGTCGGCCGGATCGTTCGCGTCGTGCGCGTCGTCGACGCGATCCGAGCGGGAACGGCTCCGCAGGAGGGATCGTGACCGAACCACGCCCAGGGGAGGCCCGGTCCGTGGACGATCCCACGAGCTCCGTCCTGGCGCTCCGAACGACGCCGACGGCCGCCGGCCCGATCCGCCATGTGGACGCCGGTGACGACGCGGCGATCGTGTTGCTCCACGGCGAGGATGCGTCGCCCGACTACTGGCGCGACTACGTCCCCACGTTCGCTCAGGCGTTCCGCGTGCTCGCCCCCGAGCTGCCGGACGACGTCGGCGCAGCCGAACGGTTCGAACGGGTCTCAGCCCTCCTCGACGCGCTCGGGTCGGATCGCGTAGCGCTGGTCGGCCATGGGGTGGGAGGTGCCACCGCTCTCGAGCTCGCTGCGAGGCTCCCACGGGTCGGCGCCCTCGTGCTCGTCGATGCGATCCTCACCGGTACCGAGCAGGCGGACGTCGCGAGCCTCGGGGCACGCGAGGACGTGCATGCCCTCCTCGTCTGGGGAGAGGACGACGACCGATCGCCCGTCGCCGATGCGGAACGGCTCGCCGATGCCTTGCCGATGTCCGCGCTCGCGACGATCCCCGGGGCCGGTCACGACATGCCGCTCGAGGAGCCCGCGACGCTCGTACCTCTGCTGTTCGAATGGCTCCGGTTCCGTTACCTCGGACGGTCGCATCGTCACGAGCAGGAGGGACCGGTGCTGGTCACCCTCGGACGGCGTCCGACGATGACCGAGGAAGGGATCGACGACCTGATCGACGATGCACAGGGATCGGTCGAGGAGGACGGCGGATGAGCACGACCCGTCTGTTCCTGTCCGGCATCACGACCGAGGGAAGACACGGGGCGAACCCGGGGGAGAAGGACGCCCCGCAGCGGTTCGTGGTCGATCTGGATCTCGAGGTCGAGGTGAGCGGAGACGACATCGAGGCGACGGCCGACTACCGGGGGACGATCGAGACCGTGCGCGAGATCGTCGCCGACCGGTCGTTCGATCTGATCGAGTCGCTCGCGACCGAGATCGCGAAGGTGATCGTGGCCGAACGCGATGTGCTCCGCGCGACGGCCGTGGTCCACAAACCGGGCGCGGCGCTCGAGCTCGGGATCGACGGGGTCGCCGCCGCCGCGACCGCCGAGTGAGTGCGGTGGCGGCGGGGCCGCCCTCCGGCGTGGACGCCTTCCTCGGACTCGGCGCGAATCTCGGAGACCGGCTCGCGACGCTCCAGGCGGCTGCCGACCGGATCGGAGCCACCGACGGCATCGAGCTGCTCGGCTCGTCCCGCGTGTACGAGACCGTCCCCGTCGGTGGACCCGAGCAACCCGACTACCTGAACGCCGTCGTGCGGGTCCGGACGAGCCTGGAGCCGCACACGCTCTTGGATGCGCTGCACGGGATCGAGGCGGCGCTCGGACGCGAACGGACCGTCCGGTGGGGGCCGCGGACGATCGACATCGACATCCTGACGTACGGTGATGCTGCGATCGACGATCCGGATCTGGAGGTTCCCCACCCCAGGATGCATGAGCGCGCGTTCGTCCTCGTTCCTCTGCTCGAGCTGATCGCCGATCCGCGATTGCCCGGAGGTCGTCGGGTGCGCGACCTCCGTGGAGTGTCTCCAGACGTGCCCGAGGTTCGTCCGGTGGCTCCCCCCCTCGTGGTGCGGCGATGAACCGATCGGCCGTGTGCCTGCGTTGCGACTGGCGCGGCGCCGGCGTCGAGGCACAAGAGCCCTGCCCGTCGTGCGGGGTTCCCGTCTTCCTCGAGTCCGGGGAGCAACCCCAACCCTCCGACCGGTCCGAACCCACGGCGACTGACCGGTCCGAACCCTCACCGCGCGACCGGACGCGCGGGGAACCGGCGCCACCGGCGACCGAACCCGATCCCGGCGCGGTGGGGCGGTCGGACCCGAGCGCCGCCCACGCCGTCGCCGCCCCCACGCCGGTCCCCCTGCGGCGAACGTTGCGTCACGTGCTCGTTCCGGCGACCGTGTTGCTCGTCGCGGGCGCGTTCCTGGCCTCGACGCTTCGGCCCGCCGGCCGGACCGACGGCGCGGCGGTGCCCTCCGGCGGGGGTCCCGGAGTTCTGCTGTATTCCTCCGACGACGATCCTGATCGAACGGGCATCTACCGACTCGATCTGGAGAGCGGTTCCGTGACCGCCGGCCAGCCCCTGCCCGGTGTCTATGAGTTGGTACGGATCGCCGACGGGCTCGGGTCGATCGGCGTCACGCGGCTCGTGCCCGACGGCACCCGGCAGGCGTTCACGTTGTCGGCGATCTCGGCGAACGCGCGCGTGTTCCCGATCGCGATCGGCGACATGATCTCGTGGGGTCCGCGCGGCTTGTCGGTCGTCTCGGTCGACGCGGGATCCGATCGGCGGTGTCGATCCGATGTCTCCGTCGAGGTGGTCGAGCTCGCCGGCGCACCGGCTCGGTCCACGGTCTTCCGGACCGACCGGCTCTGCGGCGACATCCTCGCCGCGGGACGCGACCTCGATCGCACCTATCTGTCGATCGCCCGCGGCGAGGTCGTCCGAACCTCGTGGACCAGTCCCGCGCGGGTGTTGCACCGGGAGGTTCCCCATCGCGTGATCGGATCGGTCTCCCCCACGGGCGACATGATCGTGACCCCCGTTCGGTTCCTCTCGTCGGGGTACGTTCCGGGCCGCAACCCCGATCCGGGTCCGATCGCCCAGCTCGCCGGCGGCAGCGAGCTCGCGTGGCGCGGCCGGGGAGACCCCGCACCGATCGTCGACGACCGGGACGGCACGCCGCTCCAGGTGCAGCGCACGCTCGCCTGGACGCCGGACGGTTCCCATGCGCTGACCGTCGCCGGGCCCCTCGAAGGAGAGGCCTCGATCTACGAGGTGCCCGGCGGCGTGGGAGAGGGCGCGCGCGAGGCGCACCTGATGTGGCGCGTCGAGGGACCGATCGGCGGGGCCACGTACGCGGACGACGGTTCGATCTACCTCGTGATGGAACGGCAGATGATCCGGATCGAGGACGGCGAGCTCTCCCGCGTGGAGATCCCCGAGGACGCGCCGCTGCCCACGGGGGCGGTCCTGTGGCTGCCCTCGCCGTCGTGACCGCTCTGCTCCGGTGGGTGCCCGGTATCCGACGGTCGGTGCTCCCCAACGCCCGGCCCCGGGGGAGCGCCCCCGTGCTTGGCATACTCGACGCATGGAGGTCGCGGTCGTCGGGGCAGGCCGGGTCGGCACGGCGCTCGCCGTGCTCCTGGGCCGGGCGGGGCATCGGATCGTCGGCGTGTCGGGCCGCGAGGCGACGCGCGCACGTGCGGCCGAGCATCTTCCCGGGATCCCCGTCGGAACCGACGCCGAGGTGGTCGCGGGTGCCGATCTCGTCCTGATCGCCCTCCCCGACGACAGGGTCGAAGCGACATGCGAGTCGATCGCGGCGACCGGTGCCTTCTCACGAGAGCAGATCGTCGCGCACTGTTCCGGGGCGCTCGGACTCGATGTGCTCCGGGCGGCCCGAGCGCGGACGATGTCGCTGCATCCGCTGCAGACCTTCCCGGACGTCGGATCCGCGCTGGGTTCGCTGCCGGGCGCCCCGATCGCCGTCACCGCCGCCGACGAGGAGACCGCCGCGGTCGGCGAGGACCTCGTGCGCGCGCTCGGGGCGGTGCCCGTGCGTGTGGACGAGGACCGCAAGGCGCTGTATCACGCGGCCGCCGTGTTCGCCTCGAACTACCTCGTGACGATCACGGCCCTCGCCGAGGACCTGTTCGTCCGAGCCGGTCTCGAGGACGCCCTGGAGCGGTTCTTGCCGTTGAGCCGGGCGACCCTCGATAACGTCGCGCAGCTCGGCCCCGCGTCGGCCCTCACCGGCCCGGCCGTCCGTGGGGACGCCGGAACGGTTCGGCGCAACCTCGAGGCGCTCGCAGCCGCCGCCCCGGATGCCGTGCCCGCGTACGTCGCGCTGGCTCGGGTCGCGCTCGACCTGGGCGCACGGTCGGGGCGGCTCGCACCGGACGAGCGGCTCGGGGTCGAGGAGGTGCTCGAACCGTGGAGGTGATCCGCACGGTCGCCGAGCTCCGGACCGCCTGCGATCGGGTTAGGCGAGCGAAGGAGCCGATCGGGTTCGTTCCCACGATGGGAGGGCTGCACGAGGGTCACGCGTCGCTGCTTCGCCGCGCCCGTGACGAGGCGGCCGTCGTCGTGATGAGCCTGTTCGTGAACCCCCTGCAGTTCGACGATGCGTCCGACCTCGAGCGCTACCCGCGCGACGAGCGCCACGACCTGCGGGCCGCCGAACGTGAGGGGGTCGACTTCGTGTTCGTCCCGCCGGTGGAGGAGCTGTTCCCCGGCGGCGAGCCCGAGGTCACGGTCGACCCGGGACCTCTCGGCGAGCGCTTCGAGGGCGCCGCGCGTCCGGGACACTTCCGCGGCGTCGCGACGGTGGTCGTCGTGCTCCTCGACATCGTCGGCGCATGCACCGTCTACTTCGGGGAGAAGGACGTTCAGCAGCTCGCGATCGTCCGCCGTGTCGTGCGCGATCTCCTGCTGCCCGCGTCGATCGTCGGGTGTCCAACCGTTCGCGAACACGACGGTTTGGCCCGCAGCTCGCGCAACGCGCTGCTCGACCCCGAGCAGCGAGATGCTGCCGGGTGTCTGTTCCTCGGGCTCTCGGAAGCCGCCGAGCTGGCGCGGTCGGGAGAGACCGACGCGGCCGTGCTCGTCGCGGTGATCGCTCGCGAGGTGGGCGCCACGTCGGCGGTCCGGCTCGATCAAGCCGTGATCGTCGACGAGGAGACCTTCGAGCAGGTCCGTACGCTCGAACCCGATCGCGCTCACCGCGCGCTCGTGGCGGCGCAGGTGGGCGAGGTCCGTCTGATCGACAATCTCCTGCTGCCGTCGCCTGCCTGAGCCGTTCCGCTCGCGGGGGCCCCGGGAGAGGAGGTTGTCGCCGAGTGCTCCGGTCCGCCAGGATGAACCTCGTCCCGCGGTCGACCGCCGCGCAATTCGTTCGGTCGAACCGCCAATGGATCGGGACCCGGACGAAGGGCCTGAAACCGCGATGCTGCTCGCCGTCGACGTCGGCAACACCGAGCTCTCGCTGGGCGTGTTCCGCGCCGAAGAGCTCGCGTTCACGTGGCGCTTGTCCACGCGGGCCGACCGGACGGCCGACGAGCTGGCGGTGCTGTTCGGAGGGATGCTCGCGCAGCGCGACCTCGCGTTCGACAGTCAGATCACCGCGGTCGTGATGGCTTCGGTCGTGCCGACCGTCACCCAGGCGATCCGGGAGATGACCCGGCGCTACTTCGGGTTCGGACCGATCGTGGTCGGACCGGGAACCAAGACGGGCATCCCGATCAAGACCGACAATCCCCGCGAGGTCGGCGCGGATCGGGTTGTGAACGCGCTCGCCGCCGTCGAGCGCTACGGTGCTCCGTGCATCGTCGTCGACTTCGGAACCGCGACCACATACGACGCGATCTCCGTCAAGGGCGAGTACGTGGGCGGCGCGATCGCGCCGGGGATCCAGGCGAGCGGCGCGAGCCTGTTCCACGCGACCGCCCGGCTCACGCAGGTCGAGCTCGTGGCACCGAAGAGCGCGATCGGCAAGAACACCGTGGAGAGCCTGCAGTCAGGGCTGCTCTACGGCACCGCCGCCGAAGTGGACGGGATGGTGGCCCGGGTCCGTGACGAGCTGGACCGAGATGCCACGACGATCGCGACCGGCGGGTTCGCGGATCTCGTCGTCCCGCATTGCGCGAGCATCGACGAACACGACCCGTGGCTCACCCTCGAGGGTCTGCGTCTGATCTTCGACCGGAACGTCGTCGAGCCCGATGCCTGAGGAGGTGCCGCTCGATCCCAGCGCGTCGCCCGCTATCCCACGCGCTGCGGCTGGCGCCCTTCCTCGGCCGCGTTCTTCAGGACGACGACGAGCTCGTCGAGACCGATCCCCTTCGCGAGGAAGCCGGACGCCCCCGCCTCGCGCGCTTCCTTCTCGACCCCCGGATCGGCGTGCGCCGTGAGGATCACGACGGGAACGTCGGGTCGGGACTCGTGGATCACCTTCATCGCTTCGATCCCGGACAGGTCCGGCATCGACAGGTCCATCAAGACGACATCGGGCACGACGATCGCGGCTTCTTCGCAGGCGGCGACGCCACCCCCCGCTTCACCGGCAACCTCGAACCCATCGACCATGCGCAAGGCAGAGGTAAGAGCTCTGCGGAACGCGGGATGGTCGTCGACGATCAGTACGCGCACAGGCATCTTCTCCTATCAAGGGAAGCACAAACAGGAGGGGAAGGTAAGGGGGGAAGTGGGTGGTGCTCGTGCCATTCTCGTGGACGCCGTGCGTCCCGGGCAACGGGCCGCACGGGGGAACTTCGGATGGCCCGGTTGGGGGAGTCCGCGATGCGTACCGGCCGATCGAAGACTGACCCGGAGAAGTTCCCCGAAACACTCACCCGGCCCCGGAGTTCTTCCGAATACCAGGGTGACGGACCGGATAGGGATCGAGCACGAGGAGGTGCTTCAGGGGGTAGCAGAGGCCGGGGGTATACTGACCGGGCGGACGGCGGCGGCGGTACGTCCGGACCCCGCGCCCCTCCGGACACGACGACAAACCTCGAGGGTAGGACGCAGATCCGACGATCCTCGCAGGTGAGCGACCGGGTCATCGCGCCCGAGAAGGACCGCATATGTTCGAGCGATTCACCGACCGAGCCCGAAGGGTCGTCGTCCTCGCCCAAGAAGAGGCGAGGATGCTCAACCACAACTACATCGGCACCGAGCACATCCTGCTCGGGCTGATCCACGAGGGCGAAGGCGTGGCCGCCAAGGCTCTCGAGTCGTTGAACATCTCGCTCGAGGCGGTGCGCCAGCAGGTCGAGGAGATCATCGGCCAGGGGCAGGCCGCTCCCACCGGACACATCCCCTTCACGCCCCGCGCGAAGAAGGTCCTCGAGCTGTCGCTGCGCGAAGCGCTGCAGCTCGGCCACAACTACATCGGCACCGAGCACATCCTGCTCGGGTTGATCCGCGAGGGCGAGGGCGTCGCGGCCCAGGTGCTGCAGAAGCTCGGGGCCGACCTCAACCGCGTCCGTCAGACCGTGATCCAGCTGCTATCGGGCTACACCGGCGGCAAGGAGACGGCGGGCGGCCCTCAGGAGGGCCAGAGCGGCCAGGGCTCGATGGTGCTCGACCAGTTCGGTCGCAACCTCACGCAGCACGCGCGCGACGCGAAGCTCGACCCGGTGATCGGCCGCGCGAAGGAGATCGAGCGGGTGATGCAGGTCCTGTCGCGGCGCACCAAGAACAATCCCGTGCTGATCGGCGAGCCCGGCGTCGGCAAGACGGCCGTCGTCGAGGGGCTCGCGCAGAACATCGTCTCCGGAGAGGTCCCCGAGACGCTCAAGGGCAAGCAGATCTACACCCTCGACCTCGGCGCGCTCGTCGCCGGCTCCCGCTACCGCGGCGACTTCGAGGAACGCCTGAAGAAGGTGCTCAAGGAGATCAAGACCCGCGGCGACATCGTGCTGTTCATCGACGAGCTCCACACCCTCGTCGGCGCCGGCGCGGCCGAGGGTGCGATCGACGCGGCCAGCATCCTCAAGCCGATGCTGGCGCGCGGCGAACTGCAGACGATCGGCGCCACCACGCGCGACGAGTACCGCAAGCACCTCGAGAAGGACGCCGCCCTCGAGCGTCGGTTCCAGCCGATCGACGTCGAGGAGCCGACGGTGCAGCACTCGATCGAGATCCTCAAGGGGCTGCGCGATCGCTACGAGGCTCACCACCGCGTCTCCTACACCGACGACGCGCTCGTGGCGGCGGCGAACCTCGCCGATCGCTACATCTCCGACCGGTTCTTGCCCGACAAGGCGATCGACCTGATCGACGAGGCCGGAAGCCGGATGCGGATCCGCCGGATGACGGCTCCCCCGAACGTGCGCGAGATCGACGAGAAGATCGCCGACGTTCGCCTCCAGAAGGAGTCCTCGATCGACTCGCAGGACTTCGAGGGCGCCGCGCGCCTCCGCGACGAGGAGCGCAAGCTGCTCGAGGAGCGCGCGAGCCGTGAGCAGGAGTGGAAGTCCGGCGAGATGGACGTCCTCTCCGAGATCGACGAGGAGGAGATCGCCGAGGTCCTGTCGATCTGGACCGGCATCCCCGTCTTCAAGCTGACCGAGGAGGAGACCGAGAAGCTGCTGCGCATGGAGGACGAGCTTCACAAGCGCATCGTCGACCAGGACGAGGCGATCAAAGCCGTCTCCCGCGCGATCCGTCGTACCCGTGCCGGGCTGAAGGATCCGAAGCGTCCGTCCGGCTCGTTCATCTTCCTGGGCCCGTCGGGTGTCGGGAAGACCGAGCTGTCCAAGGCGCTGGCGGAGTTCCTGTTCGGCGACGAGTCGGCGCTGATCCAGCTCGACATGTCCGAGTACATGGAGAAGCACACGGTCTCGCGCCTGATCGGTTCGCCTCCCGGCTACGTCGGCTACGAAGAGGGTGGCCAGCTCACCGAGGCCGTCCGGCGCAAGCCGTTCAGCGTCGTGCTGTTCGACGAGATCGAGAAGGCGCACCCGGACGTGTTCAACACGCTGCTGCAGATCCTCGAGGATGGTCACCTGACCGACGCGCAGGGTCACACGGTCGATTTCAAGAACACGATCATCATCATGACCTCGAACCTGGGGACCCGCGACATCCAGAAGGGTCCGGGCGTCGGCTTCGCGGCCGCAGGGAACGAGGAAGTGACCTACGACAAGATGAAGGACAAGGTGATGGACGAGCTGAAGCGCTCGTTCCGTCCCGAGTTCATCAACCGGATCGACGAGGTCATCGTCTTCCACGCCTTGTCGCAGAGCACGGTCCAGGCGATCGTCGACTTGATGATGAAGCGGGTCCGCGAACAGCTGAAGGCCAAGGATCTCGAGATCGATCTCACCGAGGCCGCGAAGGTGCTCCTGGCCGAGAAGGGCTACGACCCCGCACTGGGCGCTCGGCCGCTGCGTCGCACGATCCAGCGCATGGTCGAAGACCCGCTCTCGGAGAAGCTCTTGTGGAAGGAGTTCCGCGCCGGGCAGACGATCATCGTCGACGTCCGCGACGGCGAGATCGTCTTCGAGAACGCGAGCGTGCCCCCGGACACGCCTCCCGTCGAGCTCGCCGGCTCCTCCGAGGGGTAGACCTTCCCGCGGCTCGAGCGCGCGTTCCCCCGAGGGATCACACGAGTCCCGATCTGCCTCCCGTGGTCCGTCGGACGGGGGATCGACCACGGATCGTGGGTTAGGTCCAGTGGTCGTTCCTCGCCCCCGTGTTCATCCTCGTCCACTTCGGTCCCGAAGACTTGAGGGACGGAGGGATGCGGGATGGTGGACACGGAACGATCGGCGCAACCTGCTGCGCGGAGCGAGGCGGCCGACGGCCCGACGGCAGGGGATGCCGCGCCTGACGCGGACCTGCTCGCGCTCGGTGGTCGTCCGGTCGCGCTCGCGAGCTTCTGGGCCGACCAACCGGTCGTGCTCGTGTTCCTGCGCTACTTCGGGTGTCCGTTCTGTCAGATTCAGGTGGCGAGCCTGTGTCGCGATGAGTCGCGCGTGCGCGAGGTCGGTGGACAGGTCGTGCTCGTCGGGCACGGCAGCCCCGGGTCGGCGGAGGCGTTCAGCGCGCGCAAACGCCTCCCGTTCCCGTTGTTGATGGATCCTTGGCGTGATGCCTACCGCGCGTACGGGCTCGGCAGGGGATCGATGAACCAGGTCCTCGGTCCACGTGTGCTGCCCCAGTCGATCCGCCGTGGACTCGCCAAGGAAACTCGGCAGGGAGGGCTGCAGGGGGGCGACCTGATGCAGATGCCGGGGACGTTCGTGATCGACACCGGCGGGGTCATCCGCGGTCACGACGGCGTCGTCCGACTGGCGCACCGCAACGAGCACGTCGCCGACGCACCCTCGAACGACGCGATCGTCGACCTGCTCCGTTCGCTCTCCGCGAAGGGTTCCTGAGCCGCGCGCCGGAGCGGGGCACGAGCGTGTCGGTGCCACCTCCTACGGTGCGCTGCATGGGCAAGGTACGGACGCTGTACGCGTGCACCTCGTGCGGCCAGCAGGTCGCACAGTGGGTGGGGCGCTGCCCGGGATGTGGTGGCTGGGGCACGATCGCCGATCTCCCTCCTTCCGGCGGTCCTGGTTCCTCCCGCGTTCCGGTCGCAACCCTCTCGCTCGAGCGCGGACAGCAACCCGAGCGCGCGCCGACGGGTTTCCCCGGCTTCGACCGGGTGCTTGGCGGGGGCATCGTGCCCGGGTCCGTTGCCCTCCTCGCGGGGGAACCCGGCATCGGCAAGAGCACCCTTCTCCTCCAGCTGGTTGCGCACCTGTCGGATGCCGGGTTCTCCTGCCTGTTCGCCTCCGGCGAAGAGAGCCGCGACCAGGTGGCCTCACGCGCCGCGCGGATCGGTGTGGATGCCTCCGAGGTTTCGTTCGTCCCGGGCCGCGAGCTGCCCGAGGTGCTGCAAGCGGCCCGCGATGCCCGGCCGGCGCTGCTCGTGGTCGATTCGATCCAGTCCCTACGCGACCCGAGCGGCACCCAGCTGCCCGGTGGGCCCTCGCAGGTACGGGGCTGCACCGACACGCTCGTCGGGCTCGCCAAGGCCGAGGGCATCGCCGTGCTGATGGCCGGTCACGTCACCAAGGACGGTGACCTCGCGGGCCCTCGCACGCTCGAGCATGCCGTCGACACGGTCCTCACCTTCGACGGGGACCCTCGGTCGGGTCTCCGGATGCTCGCCGGCGGCAAGAATCGCTTCGGGCAAGAGGGCGAGGTCGCGTGGTTCGAGATGCGCGCCACGGGGCTCGACGAGATCGATCCGGCCGAGCTCCTCCGTTCCGGAACCGAACAGCCCGGGGCGGCGACGGCCCTCCCGCTCGCTGGGCGTCGCGCCCTCGCGGTCGAGGTCCAGGCCCTGGTCGCGCCCACCGAGGGAGGGTCGCGGCGACAGGCGACGGGTCTGGACGGCCGCCGCTTCCAGCTCGTCGCGGCGGTCCTCGATCGAGAGTTCCCGATCGGGTTGGGTCGGGCCGAGCTCTACGGTGCCTCGCTCGGCGGTGTCCGCATCGACGACCCGGCATGCGACCTGGCGGTCGCGGTCGCGCTGGCGTCCGCGGCGACCGGAACCGCGCCCCCCGCCGGGTCGGCGTTCGTCGGCGAGGTCGGTCTCACGGGGCAGGTCCGGCCGGCTCCCGGTCTGTCCCAGCGTCTCGCCGCGGCGCGCGCGGCCGGTTGCGCTACGGTGTATGCGGCGGGGGGTTCGGAACCCCTCGAAGGGCTCCGGGTCATCCCGGTCACTCGCCTGCTCGACGCTCTTTCCTGGGTCGGTTCCGCCGAGGACTCAGATCGGGGGAGCCGAAGGTCCATCCGCCCTTCGCACCCTGGCTGAGCTGGGACGATGGCCGTCGAACGGCCCGATTTCACTTGCGGCCGAACGGCTCCCCGTGGTACCCTTAGTTACTAGTCACCGCAACATCTCTTTCCTACCGATCTAGGGGGTCGTGTGTTCCGTAAGGGCGATACGGTCGTGCATCCGGAACACGGCGCCGCAGTCATCGAAGAGCTCCGCGAACGGGAATTCCTCGGGGAACGTCGCAAGTACTTCGTGTTGCGCGTCGCCTACGGGGACCTGACGCTGATGGTTCCGGTCGACAACACCGAAGAGGTCGGTTTGCGCCAGGTCGTCAGCAAGCGCGAGGTCAAGAAGGTCCTCGACGTGCTGAAAGAGGACGAGTCCTCGATGGCCGCCAACTGGAGCCGTCGGTTCAAGAACAACATGGAGAAGCTTCACTCCGGCGACCCCTATCAGGTCGCCGAGGTCCTGCGGAACCTCTCGATCCGGGAACGCGAGAAGGGTCTTTCCGCCGGTGAGAAGCGGATGGTCACCAAGGCCCGTCAGATCCTGATCTCCGAGCTGTCGTGCTCCACCGGCGGCACCGAGGAGGAGGCCGAGGCCATGATCGAGAAGGTCCTCGAGGAGGCCCACGGCGCGAAGGTCCCGGCCGAGGCCTAGCGGGCCGGCTTCTCCACAGGTCGTGCCAGAAGCTGACGGCGGCAGCGCCCCGCGGCCGGTTGCAGACGCCGCTCCGGCAGGAGAGGCTCCTATGGTGCGCGAGTCCCGCCGTCCCGACGACGTAGAACCGAAGGCCGATCGACCGCGCCGCCGGTCATCGGCGCCGCGCGGCAGGCTCGTCGAGGGCGTCCGTCTTATCTTCATCGCCCTGCTCGGGACCGCCGGCTACACGATCGGCACCGAGACCGCCGAGGGAAGGGCATCGTCATCCTCCCGGCTCGCGCTGTTCGTGTTCCTGGGCGCCGCCGTCGGGTACGTGGTCGGTGGAGTCCTCGGCCGTGTCACCGCGCGGGCCGTCGGGGGGATGGAGCACGAGCTCCGCCGCATGCCCGGCCACCAGCTCGCTGCCGGGACGGTCGGCATGATCCTCGGGATGATCGTCGCGGCGCTGATCACCTTCCCGCTGTTCCGCCTGCCGACGGCCGCCGCGTGGCCGGCGATCGTGTTCGCCTACCTCACGTTCGGCTCCCTCGGGTTCGGCCTCGCACGATCGAAGGCGGACGAGCTGTTCGGCGTGATCGGCCTGAAGCCCCGCGCGACCGGTGGGACCTCGGGTGAGCTGATCGTGGTCGACACGAGCGCCCTGATCGACGGACGCATCGCCGACCTCGCGAACACGGGGTTCGTCGGTGGCACGTTGTTGCTGCACGAGGGCGTGCTGACCGAACTGCAAGCGATCTCGGACTCGTCCGATCCGCGCCGCCGCACGCGTGGCCGTCGGGGCCTGGACATCCTCGCGGAGCTGCAACGTATGCCGACCGTCGAGGTGCGCCTCGTCGAGGAGGCCGGTGTGCGGGATGTCGACGCGGCGCTCGTACGCCTCGCCCGTGAGCGTGGAGCACAGTTGATCACGGTCGATGCGAACCTCTCGAAGGTCGCCGAGGCCGTCCGGGTCCCGGTGATGCACGTGAACGCGCTCGCGTCGGCGTTCCGGCTCCCGGTCTCCCCGGGCGATGCCCTCCCCCTGCATCTGGTGAAGGAGGGCAGGGAACACGATCAGGCCGTCGGCTACCTCGATGACGGCACGATGGTCGTCGTCGAGTCCGCGAAGCAACGGATCGGCGACGACGTCTCGGTCAGCGTCACGAACGTGATCCAGACCACCACCGGCAGGATGGTCTTCGCCACGCTCGCGACCTCGGAACCGTGAGCACGGCCGGCTCGGCGGTTCCCGCTGCCGCGCGCTCGGTCGTCGTCGTGCTCGCGGCCGGATCGGGCAGCCGGCTGGATGCCGAGGTGCCCAAGGCCTTCGCCGAGGTGGGCGGTCGGCCGATCGTCGAGGTGGCGGCGTCCGCTGCGGGACGCAGCGAGGCCGTCGACGCGCTCGTGGTCACCGTTCCCGCCGGGATGCAGGAACAGGCGGCGCGACTGCTCGAGGGGGTCGAAGTCCCCGTGGCGGTCGTCGCCGGTGCCGGCTCGCGGCATGGTTCGGTGGCCGCCGCACTCCGTGCGATCCCCGACGGCGCAGAGATCATCGTATGCCACGACGCGGCGCGGGTCCTCGCACCGCCGGCATCATTCACCGAGGTGATCGACGCCTTGCGGGTGAGCGGCGCCGACGGCGTGGTTCCCGGCGTGGCGATGCACGACACGATCAAGCGGGTCCGGGACGGTGTGGTCGCCGAAACCGTGCCGCGAGATGACCTCCGAGCGGCGCAGACACCGCAGGCGTTCCGGGCGCCGGCCCTCCGCTCCGCGCACGAGCGTGCGGCCGCGACGGGCGAGGTGTTCACCGACGACGCCGCCGCCGTCGAGGCGGACGGCGGGAGGGTCGTGGTGATCCCCGGCGACGAGAAGAACTTCAAGATCACGAACGCGGACGATCTCCGTCGCGCCGATGCCCTGATGTCCGGAGCGACCCGTGCCTGAACGCGCCGGAGTCCCGCGGATCGGTCTCGGTTTCGACGTGCATCCTCGGGATGCGAACCGTCCTCTGCTGCTCGGTGGAGTGCACTTCGAGGGGGAGCCGGGCGTCGCCGGTCACTCCGACGGCGACGTCGTGTGTCACGCGATCGCCGACGCGCTGCTCGGTGCCGCGGGCCTGGGGGACATCGGCACGTATTTCCCCGACACCGATGCGTCCGTCGAGGGGATCGCCGGCTCGGAGCTGCTCGGGCGAGCGACCGCCCTCGTCAGGGCCGAGGGCCTTCACCCGGTGTCCTGCGACGCGACGGTGCTGGCGGACCGCCCCGCGATCGCTCCACGACGCGGAGATCTGCGTGCGTCTCTCGCCGCCGTCTTGGGGGTCGACGCCGGCGCGGTCTCGGTGAAGGGGACGCGCCCCGAGGGGCTCGGTCTGAACGGCGACGGAGTCGCGTGCATCGCGATCGCGATGCTCCTCGCGGGACCCGGGTGAGCCTGCCGTCCGAGGGCTCGTTCGTCTCCGGAAGGCGATCGGTCGCCGAGGCGATCCGCTCCGGTCGCGCCCGCGAGCTCCTCGTGGCGGAGGGTGCGCGTGCGACGCAGGGGATGCGTGAGGTGCTCACCCAGGCCGGGGAAGCGGGCCTCGAGGTCCGCGAAGTGCCTCGGCGCCAGCTCGATGAGCGCGCGAAGGATCACCAAGGCGTCGTGGCACGGGTCGCTCCGACGCGCCGGCTCTCGGAGCGAGAGCTCGGGACCTGGCCGTTCGAACCGGACGCGGTCGTCGTAGTCCTCGACGGCGTCACCGATCCGCAGAACCTCGGCGCGGCCGCCCGATCCGCGGAAGCCGTGGGATCGGCGATGCTCATCACCAGGGTGCGGAGGGCGGCCCCCGTGACGGCGGCGGCCGTGACCGCGTCGTCGGGAGCCCTGCTGCACCTGCCGCACGCCCACGTCGCGAACATCCCGCGAGCGCTCGATCGGCTGGCCGACCGCGGCTTCTCGGTCGTCGGCCTGGACGACGCAGCCGGCTCGTCGATCTACGACGACGCGTGTCCCTCGGGACCGGTCGCCGTCGTGGTCGGGAGCGAGGGTGAGGGCATGGCGCGCCTCACCCGCGAACGCTGCGACACGCTGGTCGCGCTCCCGATGCATGGGCGGGTCACCTCGCTCAACGCGTCCGCGTCGCTGGCCGCCGTGCTGTACGCGTACGTGCTTCCTTCGCGTGTCCGGTCGCAGGCCGGAGCTGACGGCGGACGGGCACCGAGCGCGTAGACTCGACCGGACGCCGGCGTGGCGCAGTCCGGTAGCGCGAGCGACTTGTAATCGCTAGGTCGTCGGTTCGAATCCGACCGCCGGCTCGAGGTTCCGTCTATCCCTTCCCCGATGTCGCCGCTACGCGGTCGGGGATCCGCCCCGCTTGAGCGTTCGCCCGACGCGCTCGCCGTTGCCCTGCGCGGCCGACCATGCGGTGGCTCCGCCGACCATCACGAGGTCGATGCCGTCAGGGAACGCATGCGGTGCGCCGAACCCTGCACGATCGGCGACGCGGGACGGATCGAGGAGCACGAGGTCGGCGAACGAGCCCGCTGCGATCGTGCCGCGCCCCACGAGGCCGAACCGCTCGGCCGGCAGCGCGGTCATCTTGCGAACCGCCGCGGTCAGAGACAGCACCCCCTCGCGGACGTAGGGACCGAGCACCCTCGGGAACGTGCCGTAGGTCCTGGGATGCACCGGAGCGGCGCCCAGCGGTCCCGCGGGAGACATCGCGGTCGAATCGGACGCGACGAGGACGTCGTTGCGCGCGCAGATCTGCCGGACGTCCTCTTCGCGCATCGCGTGGCCGATCACGCCGGTGTCCCGATCGGCCACGAGCAACGCCGTCGCCGCATCGAACGGATCGGTTCCTCGCTCCCGAGCGATGTCGGCGATCGAACGGCCCTGCGTCGAGGCGTCACCGCTGTGCGTGGAGACGATGATGCGGTCCCATCCGACCCCGTCGATCGAGCTCTGCCACCCCGGTTCCCCTTCGGCGACGGCGTGCTCGAGACGATCCCGCTCGCTCGGATCGGCGAGCACCTCCGTGAGTGCCTCGGGAGGCGCCCAGGGGGGCAAAAGGCTCCAGAGCTCCGATTCCCAAGCCGTGTAGGGGTACTGGTCGGCCGTGGTGTCGTGTCCGTCTTCGCGCGCACGATCGAGCAGTTCGAGCAGCTCGGTCCCGCGGCCCCAGACGCCCGCTCCCTCGAGCTTGAGATGGCTGACGTGAGTGGGAACGCCCGCCCGTCGCCCGATCTCGATCGCCTCCCGGACCGAGTCGAAGAGCAGCACTCCCTCCCCTCGGATGTGACTCGCGTACACCCCGCTGTGGCGGGACGTCTCTTCGGCAAGTGCCACGATCTCGTCGGTGTTCGCGTACATCCCCGGTATGTAGACCAGGCCGGTAGACAGCCCCGCCGCACCGTCCGCCATCGCCTCACGCACCACAGATCGCATGCGCCCGAGTTCGGCGGGATCGGGCGGGCGGCGCTCGGTCCCGAGGATCTCCTGACGTACCGCGCCGTGACCTACGAGAGCGGCGACGTTGAGCGCCGGGTGGCACGCGTCGACGGCGGCGAGGTAGGCGCCGAAGCCCGGCCACGTCGCAGGTATCGATGCCGGCTCGACGCCGGTGAGAACCGCCATCTCGGGCGCGCCGGCCACGGGCCAGGGCGATGCCCCGCAGTTCCCGACGACGACGGTCGTGATCCCTTGACGCAGGGCTGAGTCCATCCACGGCTCGACGAACGGCGAGAGATCCGAATGGGTGTGCACATCGATGAACCCCGGGCACAGCGCGCGGCCCGCGGCGTCGATCCGCTCGAGGTCGGAGGGCACCGGCGCGCCTTCGGGAAGGACCGCGGCGATCCTCGTGCCTTCGACGACGACCGAACCCCGGAAGGGGGCGCCTCCAGAACCGTCGACGATCGATCCGTCGTGGATCAGGAGCCGGGTGCCTATCACCGCTCGATCACGTGCCGCCGACGAACAGACCCGACAGGATCAGCAGCAACGGGAGCAGCAGCAGGGCGCCGACGAACCCCCAGAGCCGGCGATTCGTGCCGACCACCCACCGGTCGAGGCTCAGGACCCCGTCGGCCGTCGGCTTGTAGATGAACGCGAGGATCACCAGGGTCACGATCGTGACTCCTATCGCCTGCGCGAGCACGATCTGCACCGCGACCGGATTCCCCAGGATCATCGCGGCAACGAGCGTGTCGGCGAGGGTCATGATGTTCGCGCCCATGATGTAGGGGATCGCTTCTCGACGCTTGACGATCCCCTTGCTCGCAAGCGGCACGAGAACGGTCAACGCGACGGAGACCGATAGGGTCAGGGTCGCCACGAGGCAGCCGATCAGGAACATCGGCCACGGCCGCTTGAGCCATTCGGTGCGCCGGTCTGCCCGGCGCTCAGAGCCGCTCATCTGCGGAAGCGCGCGGTCCAACAGCTTGAATGACAGCAGGAGCACCCCGAGTCCGATCGGCAACATCACCCACAGCTCGGGGTCGGCCGCCGTCGCCGAGGAACCGGGAACGAGCCCGTACAGGAACCGCTCGACGGGGCCCCACACGTAGTCGACGACGCCGAGCAGGTCCTCGGACGCGTGCCACCGGATCCCCGACAGAGCCTCGCTCGAGAGCAACCAGTAGCCGATCACGAATCCCGGCAGGTACACGATCGCCGTGAGCGAGAGCGCGAGCACTCCCATCCCGATCGATTCCCGGCGGTTGTGTCCCCGGTTGCGGAGCGCGTAGAGGAAGCCGGTGAGCAGCACGATGAACGAGGCGCCGAGCCGCGACCCCGAGAGCATCGTGAAGGTCTCCAACGGGGAGATCACGCCACCGTCGAACAACGCGAGAGACGTCGCAGCGACGGGCGAACCCGACAGCACCACGTAGGCGGAGATCCAGCCGAACCCGAGGGTGGAGGCCCCGTTCGAGAACAGGAAGCTGCCCTCGATGCCGGGCGCGACGGCTTTGGCGCCCGTCTTCATCAACTGGAGCGCGAGGATGAACAGGAACAGCGCGACCAGGAACGTGGCGAACTTCGTTGCGACCCGGACCAGGGTATTGGTGGCCCGCTTCCCGGGGCGCCGCGTCTCGCTCACCCGCCTGCGCGCCGCCTGCTCGGTCGCGGGCAGGTCCACGACGCCGTCGGCCCCGGGCGGGGCGGAGAGCGTCGTGGGGGCGTCGTCGGGGGCGTCCATCGGGTCGTCGTCGCTGGTCATGAAGGTGTTCGGGCCGAGCGCGCGGAACGGATGGCTCACCGTACCCGCCGCCCGGAGTGCCCACAACCGTCTTTCGCCCGACAGTCTTCCGCAGGGCAAGACGTGTGCGTGCGACCTGCGAGGATGCGCGATCGACGAGCGTGTGAAGGTCGTGTTGCGGCGCGCGTGGGCGACGCCGTGTGACCTGCGGAACCTGCGGATCAGGGAGCGACGCTGATGCGGTTTCGCCCCGCGCCCTTCGCCTCGTAGAGGGCCTCGTCCGCGCGGCGCAGCAGCCCCTCGCCGCCCTCTTCCCCGTCCCAGTGGGCGAGACCGGTCGAGCACGATGCACCGTAGGGCAGGTCCTCGACGAGCCGGCGCACGATCCCCTGCGCCGCGTCGAGGGGGCACCCCTTCAACAGGATCGAGAACTCGTCGCCTCCCAGCCGGGCCAGGATGTCGCCCTCACGCAGCTGGTTGCGCCAGCGAGCGGTGACCTCCTTCAGCAGACGGTCGCCCGCTTGGTGGCCGCGCTCGTCGTTGAACTCCTTGAAGTGGTCGAGGTCGATCAAGGCCGCGCACAAGGGCATGTGGCTCTCCTCGGCTTCGTCCATCGCCTCGTTGAGCTCTTCCTGCCAGGCGCGACGGTTGCTTGCACCCGTCAGCGGATCGGTTCGCGCCATCAGGTCGAGCTGGTCGGCGTGCAGTCGGAGGAAGGCGAACAGACGCTGGACGCCGACGCCGACCGCGGCCCCGACAACGACCAGGAGCATCGTGCCGGTGACGGCTCCTTTCGGGTCCGGGGTCAGCAGCAGCGATCCCACCATCGCCAGCGCGATCGCGCCGATCCCGAGTACCACCTCGCCCAGGCTGCCGTACACGGCGAGCCACAGGATCGGAACGAGGATCAGCTGGGCGAAGATCGACGTCGCCCCGCCTGTTCCTTCGCGGATCAGCAGGGCCACGAGGACGTACATCAATGCGGGCGCCACCTGCACGGCACGCGGCAGCCGGTGCCAGGGGACGATCAGCATGGCCGCGACCGTGATCGTCGTCAGCGTTGCGGCCTTCAGGAGCATCGCGCCGTCGTCGCCCGTGGCGTTCGGCAAGACGATCGAGCACAACCCGAGGTAGGCCGTGCCGATCAGGGGGCCGATCGTCCGGAAGAGTGCGTCGCGGCTCAGCGGTGCGGGCTGCTGCGGTGCGGTGCGTACGGCTGCCATCCTGCGGCCTCCCCTACTCGGACCCCGGCCCGGTTCTAACTAGCTACCTGAGCATCGGCATATCGGCCGCCCTCACCACAGGGTCCGACCGTCGTATTTCCGATACCCGTTCCGGGGTAGGCCTGTGTCCCCCGTTCGGGTACGACCGAAGACCTAGAGGCCCGACGATCGAGCTCCGGGGCCCTCATCCACCGGGCAATTGCACGTGGAACGCCGCGCCGCCACCCGGGCGCTCGTCGACCCAGGCCCGGCCGCCGTGGAGCTCGGCGAAGCGGGCTACGAGAGACAGGCCGATCCCCACGCCCGGGGAGTGATCGGCGGCTCCCGGGAGCTGACGGAATGGCTCGAAGATCGCCTCCCGCTGTGCCTCGGGGACGCCGGGCCCGTCGTCCTCGACGACGACCTCGACCCCAGAGCCGAACGCGAGCACATGGACCCAGAGCTTGGCCTCGAGCGGCGTGTGCCGCGCCGCGTTCACGAGCAGGTTCTCGACGATCCGCTCGACCTTGGCCGCGTCTATCGACGCGATCACCGGCGTCGCGTCGATCTCGACCTCGCGGCCGCCGAGCAGCTCCGTCTGTTCCGCGGCGAGCCGCACCAACGCGCCCACGTCGGTCGGGCGACGCTGCGGCGCGATGATGCCGCGCTGCAGACGATCGAGGTCGAGCAGGTCTCCCAGCAGGCGCTCGAGCTTGCGCGCGTTCGTCGCGATCCGATGGACGAGATCGAGCGCGTCGTCAGCCGGCATGTCCAGCGCCGTGCGCTCGAGGGTGATCGCGGAACCGAGGATCGAGGTCAGCGGCGTGCGGAGATCGTGGGACACCGCCTCGAGGAACGTGTTCTTCATCTCGTCGAGCGCGCGCAACCGGGTCGCCGCCTCTCGTTCCCGCTCGAACGCCTCCGAGTACTTCCGTTCGCTGACCTTCAGCGCTTCCTCGGCGCGCTTCCGCTCGGTGATGTCGACCATCATGCCGCGAACGAGCTCGACCTCGCCCGTGGGATCGGTGACGACGCTCACGAGGTCCCGGATCCAGATCGCGCGCTCGCCCTCGCCGACTCGGTACTCCGCGATCACCGATCGGCGGTCACGCGTTCCTCCGCGGATCCGCGCGATCGCCTGCCCGCGGTCGGCCTCGATCGCATGGTCGCCCCAGTGCGGGTCCTCGCCCAGGTCTCCGAGCACCTCGGAGGCCCTGCCCGACAGGAACGTGAACCGCAGGGTGCGGGGGTCGGCCTCCCAGAACACCGCATCGGTGCCCTCCACGAGTTCGTAGAAGCGCTCGAGCTCGCCGAAGCGACGGGCGTTGCCGAGCGCGAGCGACGTCAGGTCCGCCAGTCCCTGGGCGAGCCGATGGTCGCGCTCGGAGAAGCCGGCGTCGACCGTTGGTGCCACGATCCCGATCGCCGCGAACCCGTCCGGCTCGAATCGGACGGGCGCAACCAGCACGTCGCTCGGATCGCCCCCGCCCAGTCGGTACCGTTCCGGAAGCTGTTCGAGCCGCTCGCGCGAGATCACGAACGGCTCGTTGACCGACAGCAACAGCGGGTCCACGCTCTCCGCGTCGATGTCCACGGAGCCCCCGGCGGCGCGCGCCGCGTCGATGTCGAACCCCCGGACGGCGCACAGCCGGTAGTCGCCCGAGGCGGGGTCGCGCAGGCAGGTGAAGATCGGACGTCCCGGGAGGAGCTCGGCCGCGCGCTCGGTCGCCGTCTGCAGCACCGCTTCGACGTCGTGGACCCGGGTGAGAGCCTGCGACAGGGCCAGCAGCGCGGTCGAGGTCTCCGCGGCCTCGCGCTCGCGCTGGAGGAGCTTCGCGTTCTCGAACGCGGTTGCCGCGTGCGCGGCGAGGACCTCGAGCAGACGCTGGTCGTCCTCGTCGAAGAGTCCGACACCGAGGCTCGACAAAACGATCACACCGACGACGCGCTCGCCGATCTTCATCGGCACGACGAGCATCGACTCGTCGATGTCGTCGGTGCCCTCGATCGTGACCGCCCACTCGATCCACAGCGCGTTCTCGACCAGGAGCGATTCGCCCGACTCGGCGACGCGACCCGTGATCCCTTCGCCGACGACGCTGGAGAGTTCCTCGAACGTCTCGTCGATGTACTCACCGATCTGGCCGCGGAACACGATCGGCCACAACGTTCGCCCGTCGTCCTGGATCAGATAGATGCGGCAGTTGTGGTAGTCGATGATCGTGCCGAGCTCGGTCGTGATCGCCCCGCCGATCTCCTCGACGTCGTTCAGGCTGCCGAGCTTGGCCGCGAGGCTGTGGAGCATGTTGAGCTGCGCGGCCGGCCGATGATCGGCGTTGCGGCGACCCTCCGCGGTGGCCCGGCGCTGCTCGACGAGATCGGACGAGATCGGGTCGTCGTCGGAACCGGGATCCGGGGTGTCCTCCACCATCCCTCCGATGGTCGTTCTTGCGTCGCATTGTCTCACCGTGAACGCTCGCCCAGGCAACGCCGATGTGTGATGGCGGAGAAGGGACTCCAGGTGCTTGCACCGAGGCCGGCCGCCGCTAGCCTGAGCACATGGACGGCGTGGTCCCCGCGGGGAAGGCGGGGGGTGACGCTTCGGCGCTCGACGAGCGCTCCCGCGACATCCTCGATTTCGAGCGCGAGTGGTGGAAACACCCCGGGCCGAAGGAACGTCGTATCCGTGACCGCTTCGACATCTCCGCGGCCCGCTACCACCAGTTGCTGCACCGGATCATCGACTCCCCCGACGCGCTCACCTACGATCCCATGCTCGTCCGTCGTCTCCGACGGTTACGGGAACAGCGGCGCCGCAAGCGGTACGCGCGGCGACTCGGCGTCGAGCGCTGACCGGGGGCCGCTCGGCCGCTCTCGCCCGGTTCGAACCCCCGATCCCGGAGGTCCGATAGGATGCCCGCATGGCGAATCCGTCCCGGTTCCTGCTCATCGTTGCGCTGGTGGTCGGCGGCATCCTCGTGCTCGCGAACGCCTTCGAGGCTCCCACCGTGGCCGCCAACCCCGAGCCCGCGGCCTCTCCGACCAAGGAGAAGCCGAACAAGCAGAACGGCGGGCAGCAGACGGGGGACCAGCAGAACGCGGGTGACCCGGACGCCGGCACCACCGGCGACGAGCCGGTCACCGACATCACCGGCCTGCGCATCGCGGTCTTCAACGCGACCGATGCGACCGGGCTCGCAGGGACGGTCGACGTGATCCTCACGCGGCCGAAGAACGGAGCCCAGCAGGCGATGGAACCGGGTGACTCGGCCGAGGCTCTCGAAACGACCGGCCTGTACTACGAGGAAGACCCCGACGGCGCGAACCAGGCGGCCGCGGAGTACATCGCGCAGGAGGTCCTCGAGGTGCGCGACGCGACGATCGCGCCGCTCGGCGATGCCCCGGGGATCCTGATCAACGGCGAGCCGTCGAAGATCAGCGCCGATGTGCAGGTCGCCGTGTTCGTCGGTTCCGACTACACGTCCTGACCGTGCTCGATCCGCTCCGCGAGCGGCCGGACCGCGCGGGGATTCTCCTGGACTTCGACGGGTCGCTCTCCCCGATCGTCGCGCGGCCCGAGCAGGCGGCGCCGGTAGCCGGAGCGACCGAGGTGCTCGCCGCCCTCGTCGAGCGCTTCCAACTCGTGGCCGTCGTCTCGGGGCGGGCTTCCGCCGAGCTGATCGAGCGGATCGGCGTTCCGGGGCTCGTCTACGAGGGCCTCTACGGCTTGGAAGACGCCGCATCGGAGCTGACGCATGCGATCCGACCCCGTGTCGACTCGGCAGCCGGCATCGTTCCCGAGGCATGGGTCGAAGACAAGGGCGTGTCGCTGGCGGTGCACTATCGTCAGGCGCCCGACCCCACCGCCGCCCGTCGAACCCTCGTGGCCATGCTCGACCCGGTGGCGATCGAGGGTGGGATGGAGCTGATCGAGGGGAAGATGGTGCTCGAGCTCGTCCCGCCCGACCGGCCGATGAAGGGCGGGGTCGTGGAGCGGCTCGTTGGGACCGCGGCGCTCGATGCCGTCCTGTTCGCGGGCGACGATGTGGCCGACATCGACGCGTTCGCAGCACTCGGGCGCCTGACGGCCGGCGGTCTTCATGTGGTGCGCGTTGCCGTGCTCGGCCTCGAGACCCCCCCGGAGCTGGCGGCCGCCGCGGATCTGCGTGTCGAGGGGCCCGCGGGTCTCGTCGAGCTGCTCCGGACGCTCGTCTGATCCTCGTTCGGGCCGGTGATCACACCGCAGCCGCGCGCGCGACCCGTCGCCGGCGCACGCGTTCGAGATCCGCGAGCTGGTCGGACACCCATCGGTGCGGCGGGTTCGCCAGCACGAGCCGCGACAATCCCCGGGCTCGCCGGGCGCGCTCGTGTTCGGGCATCGTAAGCGCCTCGTGGATCGCAGCGGCCGTCTCCTCGATGTCGAAGGGGTTGAGCGGCACCGCGTACCGCCCGAGCCGGTGGAACGCACCCGCGTTGCGCGACAGGGCGAGCACCCCGTGGCGACGGTTCAACAGCGGTCCTTCCATGGCGACCAGGTTCATGCCGTCGAACACCGGATTCACGAGGAGGGCGTCGTACTCGGCGTACGCGGCCAGCGCGCCTTCGTAGTCCTCGCGGATCCGGACCTCGATCGGGGTCCAGGTCTTCGTCGCGTACTTCCGGTTGATCCGCTCTGCCTCTTCGCGGCACTCGTCGCCGTAGGTCCGGTACTCGGGCAGTTCCTGACGCGAGGGCGAAAGCATCGCGAGGAACTTCACCCGGCCGCGCCACGAGGGCTCTCGCTCGAGCATCCGCTCGAAGGCGATGAACCCCCGAGGGATGTTCTTCGAGAGTTCGAGCCGGTCGACACGCAGTAGCAGTTTCGCGTCGCCACGCCATCCGGCCAACTCGGCGCGCCGTTGCCGGATCTCGGGCGTTCCCGCTGTCTGGCGCAGCGCGGCGGCGTCCACGGAGACGGGATGGGCCCGCACGAGCACCTCGCGTCCCTCGACGCGGATCCGCGAGCGGGTGAGGTCCACGCGCGCGCTCGGGAGCAGCCGTGCGGCGTTGAGGAAGTTCTCCGCCCAGTCGTGTCCCTGGAACCCCAGCACGTCGGCCCCGAGCATGCCGTGGAGCAGCTCGTCCCGTATCCGGTTCGGCAGGATCCGGATGTAGCTGGCACCGGCGAAGGGTGTGTGCGAGAAATGGGCGATCAGCGCGTCGGGACGGTGCTCGCGGAGCATCCTCGGGACCAGCGCCAGGTGGTAGTCCTGGATCAGGTACGTCGTGTCCTCGGTCGTGTCCTCGGCAAGGGCGTCGGCGAACATCTGGTTGACGCGAACGTAGTCATCCCAGGCATCGAACGTCTCCTCGACGAACGTGGGCGAGCGCACCGTGTCCCACAGGTAGTGGAACGCGAACCACAGCACGCCGTTCGCGATCCCGTTGTAGTACCCGTCGTAGATCTCCGGCGGCACCTCGAGGAAGCGCATCCGCAGGTCGAGACCGTCGGGACCGAGGTCGATCGGCCTGTTGCCCGCACGTCGCTCGGCCTCGACGTCCCCCTCGCTCATCGTGGCGGCGACCCACTCGCCGTGGGTGTCCTCGAGGGCGCCGGTGAGCGCGGTGACCAGTCCCCCGCTCCCGCGGCTCCACGACAGGGACGAGTCCGCGCCGAGCTCGAACGTCACTGGACCTCGGTTGGACGCAACGACGAGCGGGCCGCGGTCCACCGAGGTGTCGCTCACACGCCGTCGCCTCCCGAGCCGTTTCCCCCGCCGGCCAGACGTCCGATCAGGCGGAGGTAGTCCTCCAGCTCGCGGGTCGTGAGGAACCGTTCGTGGACCCGGGCCCGGGCCGCCTCCCCCATCGCTCGACAGAGATCCGGGTCGCGGAGCAGCTCGATCGTCCGCTGCGCGCAGTCCTCCACCGAGTCGACGAGGTAGCCGCTCTTGCCCTCCTCGATCTGGAGGCGGACCCCGCCGACGTTGCCGCCGACGACCGGCTTGCGCTTCCACATCGCCTCGGCGACCACGAGGCCGAAGCCCTCGCGCAGCGACTTCTGGATCCCCACGACCGATGCTCGCTGGAAGGCGTTGATGTCGGTGTTGCCCACCATCTGGACGTTGGTAAGCAGATGGATGTCGGGGTCGTCGCGCCGGTGCTCCTCGGTGAGGTCGAGGTAGCGCATCCCCTCCGGGTCGTCGTGCGCCATCGATCCGGCCAACACGAGCTGCAGATCGCCGACCTCCTCGCGCACGACGCGGTAGACATCGATCACGCCGATCGGATCCTTCCACGGGTCGAATCGCGAGACCTGCGTGACGATCGGACGATCGGGGTCGACCCCGAAGGTCGCGATCAGGTCGTGGACCGTCGCGGTGGACAGGTCGACGTTCTTCGCCGACGTCGGATCGATCGACGGCGGGATGAAGGCGACCTCGGGGCCGTCAAGCCCCGGCTGGGAGAACTCCTCCATCGTGAAGATCGCACCGTCGTAGGCGTTCACGAACGGTTCGAAGAACCCCCAGACCGCGGCGTTAGGGTCCGAGAGGTCGATGTGACAACGCCAGATCCAGGTGCCGTCGTCGTGTCCGTACTCTGCCAGGATCCGCCGGATCCCGACGGGCTGGGGATCGTGGATGAACCAGACGTCGAAGCGCTCATCGACGAGTCGTTCTGCGTTCTCCCGGGCGGTGTCCCAATAGGTGCGTTCCATGCCGCGGGTCCACGCGACCTCGGCGCCCTGCATGCCGTTGTGCACGGTCTTGGTGACGTCGAAGAAGGGGTCGGCGCCTTCCATGACGGCCCAGACGGCTTCGATCCCCAGGTCCTGGAGGATCCCCACCTGCGTCTGGAGCAGCTCCGCGACCCCGCCTCCGAACGCGGTGCTGTTCAGCATGAGGATCCGAGCGCCCTTCAGCGGCTCGGCCGCCTCCCGCAGTCGCTCGACCGCCTCCTCTCCCGTGTCGGCGAGCAGGTCGTCGAGGCGTTTGGGCGGAACGGGAACGGTGGGGAGCACGACGGCGAGTCTAGTCGCGGCCGAGGATCCCGTCGTGGGAACGGTTCGGTGCTGCCTCGGCGGAGGGCCGCTGCTCGCTCAGCCCAGCAGGCACGCCACGGCTTCGGCGAACCCATCCCCGTGGACGGACGCGGTGACCCATGCGTTCGCCGGTGCGTCCTCGATGTCCCCCGCCACCCCATTGGCCACGAGGAACGCGGTGCCGACCTCCGAGGCCATCGCAAGGTCGGACCGGGAGTCCCCGACCGCCGCCGCGTGCTCGCGTTCGATCCCATGGCGTGCTCGGTGCAGCGCGATCGCCGACGGCTTGTCGACCCCCTTCGGCGTGAGGTGGATCGCGTGCGGCGTCGTGACCCGCAGCGCGGGAGATCCGCCGTGCACCCGGCCGTTGTCGTGGACGGCCAGCCAGCCGTATCCCGCGGATCCGAGCGCCTCGGTGGCCTCGGCGGGGTCGACGTACCCACGGAACAGCATCGAGGCGACGCGGGCGCTTGGGAGGTTGAACCGCCGGAAGGGTTCGAGGAACCCCTCGAAGCGCTCGAGGAGGAACGCGGCCGCCCCCGTCCGGGCCATCGCTTCGTAGGGGCTTCCCGTTCCCTCGAAGGCTCCGAAGTTCGGGACGACGATCTCCTCGGTCGAGATCCGCTCCACGAGCAGACCGCCGAGCTCCGCGATGAAGGCGTCGGCCCCGAGGATCCGGGAGGGCTCGAAGAGCCCCGGCCGTCCGCGGCCGCTCACGAGCACCAGCTCCACGCCCGCCTCGTGCAGCGACCGAACGGCCTCCGCAGCGCGGATCGACGGCGACGGGTCGCCTGCGGCGAACAGCGATCCTCCAGGTCCCACGAGCGTGCCGTCCAGGTCCGCGTAGAGCACCCGCGGACGGGAGTCCGGCGGCTGCCCGGAGCCGCCCCCGAGGGGTCGGATCGATGCGTTTGCGCTGGTCATCATTGACGGAAGGTGGACCTAACCCTACTCTGGCCTTCCGACCTCGTCGCAGGAGACGGTGCGGTGCTCAAGGTCTCACAGAAGCTCGAATACGCGATCCGGGCATTGATCGAGCTGTCGCTGCGTCGCGAAGAGGGTCACCTGATCCCGGCGCGCGAGATCGCCGAGGAGCAGCAGGTTCCGCTGCGGTTCCTCGAACAGCAGCTCGGATCCCTGTCGAAGGCCGGACTCGTGGAGAGCTTCCGTGGGGCGGGCGGTGGATGCCGGCTCGCGAAGCCGCCCGACCAGATCCGGATGTCCGAGGTGGCCGAGGCGATCGAGGGACAGACGGTTCCGATGTTCTGCCTGAGTCCGGAGGATCACACCTGCTTCCAAGACAGCAGGTGCGGGCTGCAGGGGTTCTGGGCTGACGTGGCACTGGCGGTCCAACGCGTGTTCGACGAAACGACGATCGCCGATCTGGCGGCCCGGCACGCCGCGTCGACGGCGCCGACCGTGTTCTCTCCCGACCAGCTGCTGTCCCGTCTGAACTGAGGCGGGGGAGCGCGGAACCGGACGACCCGAGCCCTGCACGCAGGACCCGGGTCGTCGGGGGGATCTAGCCGGACTTCCCCAGGATCCGCATCACGTTCGTACCGCACACGGGGCACTGGCCCTTCGCGGCCTTCCGTCCGTTCTTCAGCGTGGTCTCCGTGCCTTCGAACTTCCTCTTCTCGCGGCACTTCACGCAGTACGCCTCGTACTCGGCCACGTCCGGCCTCCTTCCGCCTTACGGCCCCCTCAGGCGCGCTTCGAGGCTGCCCAGTCGGGCAACCTCGTGCCTGATGCTCCCCCCAACCCTGCGGGGATGCAAGTACCGTCACGCACGAGGGTCGCTCATTCGCGCAACCCCTTGCGCAACCTCTTGCGCACCCCCGGGCTCCGCGGTGGCGGCTCGCCGCATCCCTGGATCGTCGCCGCGAGGCCCGTTGCGGCGACCGAGCCCGTGCCTGGGAGGGCATCTCGCGCGGATCGGGAGGCGGGACTACGATGCTCCTCCCACGCTCGCGCGGACGCCTGTCACCTGCCCGGATCGCCAGGTCCGCAGCGAGGAACCGAGGAAAGGAACGGATGCCGGATGACCGAGGTCGAGCAGACGATCGACGCGCTCCTGAACGAGAAGCGGGTCTTCGAGCCTTCGGAGGGATTCCGGGCACGGGCCCTCGTCACGGACCGGACGATCTACGAGCACGCCGCCGCCGATCCCGAGGCGTTCTGGGCCGAGCAGGCCGAACGACTCAGCTGGTTCCGAACCTGGGACACCGTGATGGATTGGAAGCCGCCGTGGGTCCGCTGGTTCGACGGCGGCACGCTGAACGCCTCGTACAACTGCCTCGACCGGCACGTCGAGGCCGGCGGGGGCGACAAGGTCGCGTTCCATTGGGAGGGAGAGCCGGAGGGGGATGTCCGAACCGTCACCTATGCCGAGCTGCACGAGGAGGTGTGCCGGTTCGCGAACGGCCTGAAGCAGCTCGGCGTCCGCAAGGGCGATCGGGTGAACATCTACCTCGGCATGGTCCCGGAGCTGCCCGTCGCGATGCTGGCCTGTGCTCGGATCGGCGCTCCACACTCGGTCGTGTTCGGTGGGTTCTCCGCCGAGGCGTTGAAGGATCGGATCAACGACGCGGGCGCGAAGGTGTTGATCACCGCCGACGGCGGCTGGCGTCGCGGCGCGGTCGTGCCCTTGAAACAGAACGCGGAAGAGGCATTGCGGGACACACCGACGATCGAGCACGTGATCACCGTCCGGCGCACCGGCACCGAGCATCCGTTCGTGCAGGGACGTGACCACTGGTACCACGAGCTGATCGCGGAGCAATCCACCGAATGCGAACCCGAGGAGATGGCGGCCGAGGACCTGTTGTTCCTGCTGTACACGAGCGGCACGACCGGCAAGCCCAAGGGCATCGTTCACACGACCGGTGGCTACCTGACACAGGTCGCGACGACCCACAAGCTGATCTTCGACATCCACGAGGACGACGTCTACTGGTGCGCGGCCGACATCGGCTGGGTGACCGGCCACAGCTACATCGTCTACGGCCCGCTCGCGAACCACTCGACGGGCATCCTCTACGAGGGCGCGCCCGACTTCCCCGACAAGGACCGTCTCTGGGAGATCGCGGAGCGCTACCGAGCCACGATCCTGTACACGGCGCCGACGGCGATCCGTGCCTTCATGCGCTGGGGAACGCAGTACCCGGAGGCGCACGACCTGTCGTCGATCCGGCTCCTGGGCTCGGTCGGGGAGCCGATCAACCCTGAGGCGTGGATCTGGTACTGGAAGTACATCGGAGGCGAACGGGCACCGGTCGTCGACACGTGGTGGCAGACCGAGACGGGAGCGATCCTGATCACGCCGCTCCCGGGCGTCACCCGTCTCAAGCCCGGATCGGCGACCGATCCGTTCCCCGGTATCGAGGCGGATGTGTACGACGAACTCGGGGACCCCGTTCCGCTCGGGGGAGGTGGGTATCTCGTCTTGAAGCGCCCATGGCCCGCGATCGCGCGGACGATCTGGGGTGATGACGACCGGTACGTGCAGACCTACTTCGACATGTACGGTCCCGAGACCTACATCGCCGGGGACGGTGCGAAGCGGGACGAGGAGGGCTCGTACTGGCTCCTGGGGCGGATCGACGACGTGATGAACGTCGCGGGCCACCGCTTGTCGACCTACGAGATCGAGTCGGCTCTCGTCGACGACCCGAAGGTCGCCGAAGCAGCGGTCGTCTCGCGCCCGGACGAGCTCGTCGGCGAGGCGATCGTCGCCTACGTGACCCTGAAGTCGGGGGTCGAAGGCGACGAAGCCGTGGCGAAGGAGCTCCGCGAGCACGTCGCGACGCTGATCGGCAAGATCGCGCGTCCGCACGGGATCATCTTCACCCCCGACCTGCCCAAGACCCGCTCGGGGAAGATCATGCGGCGTCTGCTCCGCGACGTCGCCCGCGGCCGCCCGCTCGGCGACGTCACCACGCTGCAGAACGGGGAGATCCTCCAGCAGATCGAGCAGGAGGTCGAGGCCGGCGGCGCCGACGACTGAGGCCGGGGGAGCTCTCGTGCCCGATCGGCTCTCTCCCGCGCAGGCGTCCTTCGTTTCCGCGCGCCGTGTCGCGGCGCTCGCGACGGTCAAGCCCGACGGCATGCCGCACGTCGTTCCGATCTGCACGGTGCTCGACATGGATCGCATCGTCTTCGCGACCGAGATCGACACGCAGAAGGTCCGGAACATGCGGTTCAATGACTGGGTGGCGATCGGCTTCGACGAGTACTCGGAGGACTGGGCGGCGCTGCGGCAGGTGATCGTTCACGGACCGGTGCTGTTCCTGGAGTCGGGTCCGGACTTCGAGCGAGGACGGAACCTGCTCTACGGGAAGTTCGAGCAGTACGAGGCCCAGGCTCCGATCGACGCGGGGACCTCGATGATCGTGGAGGTTCCCTTCGACCGGGTCTCGGCCTGGAACGTCTAACGCCGCGGGCGCCCGACCCGGCGGATCAGAGGTGGCGGGCCAGGAAGTCGAGGATCCCAGCCATGTGCGCAACCTGCTGGTCGGTCGCGTTCGCGTGATGACCCGCCGCGTACCTGATCAGCTGCGCGTCGGCGCCGGCAGCGCGTACCGCCTCGACCCACGGAAGGATCCCCTCGAGCGGACACCGGGGGTCGCTCTCCCCCGCGATCACCAGGACGGGAGCCTTCGCCCTCGCGGCGAAGGTCATCGGGTTGCGTTCCGCCCAGAGTTCGGGCTTCTCTTCGGGCGTCCCGCCGTACAGCGCGAGGTCGTAGGCCTTGATCTCGGGCATCGAGGCGTGGTGTGCCGCGACGAAGTCCCCCGAGGGGATCCCTGCGACGACCGCCTTCCAGCGATCGGGATGCAGCCCCTCGGTGAGACAGGCGAGGCATCCTCCCCAGGACCAGCCGGAGAACGCCGCGCGGTCGGGGTCGGTGATCCCCGCGGCGATCAGAGCGTCGAGACAGGCGATCACATCCTCGGTCTCGGGCAGCCAGGGGTCGCCGTACAGCGCGCGTCGGAACGCGACGCCGTATCCCGTGGAGCCGCGGTAGTTCACGAGCGCGACCGCGTACCCGGCGTCGACCAGCGACTGGGCCTCGGGGTCGTACCGGTTGCGCTCGTGCCATTCCGGTCCGCCGTGCACGCTGATCACCGTGGGGAACGGACCCGTTCCCACCGGGGTGACGACGAAGGCCTGTATCGCCTGGCCGTGTGGATTGTCGAACCAGAACGGTGCGTACGGCCGTCCCGTCGGAGCGGGCTCGCCGGGTGGCGCCAGGACCACCCGGCCACCGGAGGTGACCGTGTGCTGCGGGCGCTCGGTGTCGCTCGTCGCGAGCCAGATCTCTCCGTCCGGCCGCACGGCCGCTTCGATGATCTCGCCACCGGTGTCGGCGACGATCTCGGTGGCGCCCGTCTCTGCGTTCACGCGGACGAGGCGGTCCCGTCCCTCGTGCTCCTGCCGGGCGAGGATCGCCGATCCGTCCGGCCACCATCCGAGCGGGATCACGGCCCCGGCAAGATCCACCTCGAGGTCGCGGCGGATGCCGGTGGCGAGATCCCAGATCGCCGGTCGCTCGAAGTCGGCGAGTTCGGAAGTGAACGCGAGCCTCCGGTCGCCGGGGACCGGGCTCCAACCGACCGGGTCCAGATGCGACCCCGCGTCCTCCAGCTCGCCCGCCGTCGCCCCATCGTCCGTCGATACGACGCGGAGGGCTTGATGCACGATGTCTCCGTGTTCGGATTCGCGGACGCAGAGGAGCCGTCCGTCGGCCGACAGCCCTCCTGAGCCGGGAACGTCGAGGCGACCGACACCGAGTGGTTGTTGGCTCCGCGTCAGGATCCGCGGTGGCCCGTCGCCCGTTGCGAGGTACACGCGATACTCCTCGCCGGTCGCCACCCCGATCGCGACGAGGTCACCGCTGAACGAGATCCCGGTACTCCAGCCGGCGGGGATCCCCTCGACCAGAGCCGCGGGAGTGCCACCTTCGGGATCGACGCCGACCCAGGTGCCGCGTTCGTCGCCCGTCGCGTCGCGCCACCACACGATCCGGCCGTCCGGAGCGACGAGGACGGCCTCGACACCGACGGTCTCGTCGCTGAGGCGAACGCGCCGCTCGCCCGTCGCCTCGGCCGTCCATACCTGCCAGATCCCACTCTCGGTCGAGACGAACGCCACGCGGCCGGGGAACGCCTCCGTCCACGCGGGGAACCCGAGCCGGACGGCCGTGTACCTGCGGGTCCAGTTCACCGAGCTTCGTGGCATCGCGGGCATGGCGAGGACCGTACCGCAGCCTCGGGGCAAGCCCGGTGAGCGGCCCCCTTGTCACCGATGGGGGTTCTGCGGGTAGAATCCTTAGCACTCACAGCTAGAGAGTGCTAGCAGTCGAGGGCCCAAGCTGAGAACCCCCGGAAGCCTCGAGGGCGACGGGACGAAGCCACGACCTGGTTACCGGAACGCACGGCCGAGACGACAGAGGAGGACGGGATGGCCGCGAAGATCATCTCTTACGACGAGGAGGCACGGCGCGCGCTCGAGAGCGGCATGGATCAGCTCGCGAACGCCGTGAAGATCACGCTCGGCCCGAAGGGCCGCAACGTGGTCCTCGAGAAGAAGTGGGGGGCGCCGACGATCACGAACGACGGCGTGTCGATCGCGAAGGAGATCGACCTCGACGACCCGCTCGAGAGAGTGGGCGCCGAGCTGGTGAAGGAAGTCGCGAAGAAGACCGACGACGTCGCAGGCGACGGCACGACCACCGCGACGGTGCTCGCCCAGGCCATCGTGAAGGAGGGTCTGCGCAACGTGGCGGCCGGGGCAAGCCCGACCTCGATCAAGCGGGGGATCGAGCTCGCGACCGAGCGCGCCGTCGAGTCGATCAAGAACCTGTCCAAGGAGGTCGAGGGCAAGGAGGAGATCGCCAACGTCGGAGCGATCTCCGCGGCCGACTCCGAGATCGGCGCGAAGATCGCCGAGGCGGTCGACAAGGTCGGCAAGGACGGCGTGATCACGGTCGAGGAGTCGAACACCTTCGGCATGGAGCTCGAGCTCGTCGAGGGTATGCGCTTCGACAAGGGGTTCATCTCGCCGTACTTCGTCACCGACCCGGAGCGGATGGAGGCGGTGCTCGACGACCCCTACATCGTGATCGTGAACCAGAAGATCTCCGCCGTGAAGGACATGCTCCCGGTGCTCGAGAAGGTGAGCCAGTCGGGCAAGGCGCTCGTGATCCTCGCCGAAGACATCGAGGGTGAGGCCCTGGCCACGCTCGTGGTGAACAAGATCCGTGGGACCTTCCGCAGCGTCGCGGTGAAGGCGCCGGGCTTCGGCGACCGCCGCAAGGCGATGCTGAAGGACATCGCGATCCTCACGGGCGCCGAGGTGATCTCCGAGGAGATCGGCCTCAAGCTCGAGAACACCACGCTCGACCTGCTCGGCACCGCTCGCAAGATCGTCGTCACGAAGGACGAGACCACGATCGTCGAGGGTGGCGGCAAGCAGGAGGACATCACCGGCCGTGTGAACCAGATCAAGGCCGAGATCGACAAGACCGACTCCGACTACGACCGCGAGAAGCTCCAGGAGCGGCTCGCGAAGCTGTCGGGCGGTGTCGCCGTGATCAAGGTCGGTGCGGCCACCGAGGTCGAGCTGAAGGAGAAGAAGCACCGGATCGAGGACGCCGTGCAGTCCACGAAGGCGGCCGTCGAGGAGGGCATCGTCCCCGGGGGCGGCGTCGCGTTGCTGAACGCCCAGACCGCACTCGACAAGCTCGATCTCGAGGGCGACGAGGCGACCGGCGCGAAGATCGTGCACCGGGCTCTCGAGGAGCCGCTCAAGCAGATCGCGCACAACGCCGGTCTCGAAGGCGGCGTGATCGTCGAGAAGATCCGGGCGCTCGACCCCGGTCAGGGGCTGAACGCGGCGACCGGTGAGTACGGCGACATGCTGAAGTTCGGCGTGATCGACCCGACGAAGGTGACGCGCTCGGCGCTGCAGAACGCGGCCTCGATCGCGGCGCTGTTCCTCACCACCGAGGCGGTCATCGCGGATCGGCCCGAGAAGGCTCCCGCGGCCCCGGCGATGCCCGACGGTGCCGGAGGGATGGATTTCTGAGGGGTTGAACCACCGGGGCCTCCACCGCGAATGCGGGGTGGAGCCCCCCTCTCTCCACACGAACGGGGCCCGGGAAACCGGGCCCCGTTCGTGTGTCGGGGCCGGGCACCTCGCGGGCGACGTGGGAGCATGTCGGCCGATGAGCGCCACCCTGAACGCGGCCCGGATCGCCGATCTGGGGACGGTCCTGTCGGGGACCGGGGGGGTGGTGGTCGCCTTCTCCGGGGGGATCGACTCGACCCTCGTCGCGGCCGTCGCCGCGCGGGTCCTCGGCGACCGGGCGCTCGCGGTGACCGGCGTGTCCGCGTCGCTCCCTCCCGGTGAGCTGAGCGAGGCCCGCAAGGTCGCCTCGGCGCAGGGTATCCGGCATCGCATGGTGCGCACCGACGAGATGTCCAAGCCGGGCTACCTCGAGAACGGCGCCGACCGCTGCTACCACTGCAAGGACGAGCTGTACGGCGTCCTCGCGCGAATCGCGGATCAGGAGGGCCTGCCCGTCGTCGTGTCGGGCGCCAACGTCGACGATCTCGGTGATGTGCGGCCCGGGCTGCGCGCCGCCTCCGAGCACGGGGTCCGCCATCCGCTCGTCGAAGCGGGATTCACGAAGGCGGACGTGCGTGCAGCGGCGCTCGAGTTCGACATCCCGACCTGGGACAAGCCCTCGTCTGCGTGCCTCTCGTCCCGCGTCGCGTTCGGGCAGCAGATCACGGTGGGAGAGCTGACGCGCGTCGGGCGGGCCGAACGCACGTTGAAGGATCTCGGCTTCCGGCAGTGCCGCGTGCGTGTCCACGGAGATCTGGCCCGGATCGAGGTCGAGCCCGACGAACTCGCCCGGCTGACCGATCCGGCGATCCGAACCGAGGTCGTCGAGCGGCTGCGTTCCCTCGGGTACGCCTTCGTCACGCTCGATCTCGAGGGCTTCCGGTCCGGCAGCATGCACGCGACCGCGCGCGACGACACGTAGGCTCCACGGGCCGCTTCGCCGCTGCAGAACCGGTACGGATCGGGAGGGATCGACGACGTGCATTCAGAACGGATCAAGATCCGCTGGCGCGACATGGACGCCTACGGCCACGTGAACAACGCGGTCTATCTGAACTACCTCGAGGAGTGCCGCGACGCGTGGGCGCAGCGGACCCTGGGCGAGATCGCCGATGTGTGGGACTTCGTGCTCGCCCATGTCGGGATCGACTACCGCGAGCAGCTCACGCAGGATGACGACGAGGTCGTCGTGACGTGCCGGATCGCCGGCATCGGAACGTCGAGCATCCGCACAAGGGAACAGATCCGCAAGACCGACGGCTCACTCTCTGCGGAGGCCGAGGCCGTGATCGTTCCGCGCGACCCCGAGAGGAGCACATCGCGTCCCTTGACCGATCACGAGCGTGAGGTGCTCGAGGCCGTGCTCGAGCAGGACGCTACTTGACGACGCGTCGCGCGTACTTGAAGTGATCGCGGTACCAGCCATTGCCGACCCACATCAGCGACACGCCCCCCGCGCTGCTCGACGAGTCGACGGCGAAACCTTTGCCCGCGTACACGTTCACGTGGTCGACGGTGCCGTCTCGGTTGCCGTCGTAGAGCAAGAGGTCGCCGACCTTCTTGTTCTTCCAGCCGACCCGATTGCGAGTGGCGCGCGCCATGTCCGCGGAGGAACGCTGTGCGAGGTCCCAGCCGCGGTAGCTGCGCGGGGGCGTGGGATCCCAGCCAGATCCGGATCGCTTGATCACCCACCAAGTGAGCCCGGAGCAGTCGAACCCACCCGTGGGCTGAGCTCCGCAGCAGTAGCCCGAGCGCGTGCGACGGTGCCACTCGCCGCCCCAGATGTAGGGATAGCCCGCGTACCGCAGCCCCCACCGCACGATCTTCGCCCGCTCGGCGCTCATCGACGGCAGGGTGAGGTTCGTGTACACGTCCATCGCGTCCAGCGTCCACGACGCGACGGTCGCGGCTCGGTAGAGCGACCACGCGACCTCCGACCGGGGAAGCTTGCTCTTCGGCGTCACGTCGTCGCGCTCGTTGCCATGGTTGTACCGCAGGCCGATCCGCATCCCGATCAAGGTCGAGCCGGTGTACTTGGTCGTCTTGAACCCGATCCCGTTCGCGGTCTCGAGCCGGTCGATGCCGTTGACCGGGCCGCGCAGTCCCAGCGCGGTCGTGAGCACCTGATGCACGACCTGCATCGAAACGGCGTCGTCGGGACGGATCTTCCCGCCGGAGCGTTCGATCCACCCGAGCTTGACCGCGACGCTGGCGAAGTCCCAGAGGTTCGAGCTCTTCGGGAGGTCGTCGAAGACGATGTCGGGGTCCGGTCTCTCGTCGGGTGCGAACGCGCGAACCGCCGCGCGCAGGAACAGCTTCCGTGGTTCGAGCTTGTTCGGCTTGAAGGGCGTCTCCCCGTTGCGTTGTTCCGGGTAGTCACGCATCCAGTTGTTGTGCTTCCCGACGTAGTCGATCGCCGTCCGAGCCCAGTATCCCGATCGGACGTCTGCCCACTCGATGCGCGAGCCTCGCGCGTAGACGGACGGATCGACCACCGAAACCGGCGCAGGCGGTCCGGATCCTTCGTCGCCCGCCGTGAGGTCGAACCCGCCGGCCGATGCGACCCCGGGTGTGAACACTCCCGTCGCGACGAGGGCGGCGAGCGCGAACGCGGCGAGATGCAGCGCGCGTCGCAGGGGTCGACGGAACCGTGGAGTCTGCGGAGGCCCCATCTGGAGTGCCTCGGCGCTCACGGACGCGGACTTGAGCCGGGCGTGGAGCGTGAACCGCACCCGACCCACCCTAGCAACCCAGGTCCTCGCGGCAACCTGGGGTAGGCTGCCTCGGTGCTCGGAGAGGCAGAGGCGATCGTGCTCGAGGTGAAGCCCTGGGACGTGCACGGGGTCGGGTACGTCGATGTCACGGTCACGTTCCCGGATCGTCGTGTCGAGACGGCTCGTCTCGGATCCGAGAGCATCCCCGAAGACCTGGCGGCCGGCGACCATGTCCTCGTATCGAGCGCCGTCAACATGATCGTGGCGCTGCGGCGTGTTCCGGAACCGCCCGCTGGGCCGAACGCCTGACCCGGCGCCGGCGCGAGCGACCGATCGCTGGTCAGTCCGAGGGGCCCTCGGATCGCACCTTCTGGACCTCCGTGAGGGCCTGACGGAGGTCTGCGAGCCAGTCCTCCTGCCGCTCGGCAACCAGCGCGACGCACCACGCGAGCGCATGACTCCGGCTCCGTGCGACTCCTGCCTCGACGAGCGTGTCGAGCACCTTCCGCTGGGGCATCCGCAGCCGCGTCATCGCCGGAACGGACACCGTGGTGAACAGCAGTGTGCGATCTCCGCACCGCGCTCCCCACGAGACCTTTCTCCCGAAGCGCGCCTGCGCCTCGTCAGCGATCCGCATGCGGAGCGTCCGGGTGTCCTCGCGGAAGCCCTCGATCCGGGCGAAACGTGCGGCGGTCGTCGTCTCGTCACCGGCGTCGCCCGGGAGGTCGGGTTCCGAGAGGGTGCCCGTCACCAGGATCTCGTCCCGGTCGACAGCCACGTCCGGAGCCCCCGTGAACCATCCGTCGGGAACCCGTCCGGCGAACCAGCCCAGGAGTTCCCTCGTCGTCTCGTCGTTACCCATCCGTCTCCCTCCGGGCGCGTCCCCAGCCGGGCGCCCTCGGCGCGCCCAACGATCCGTTACCCGAAGATTACACGCTTACAGCATTTCGGTCGAGCACAGAGTGCCGATGCAGGTAGGCGTCGCCCATGATCGAAGGTGGTCCCGGCATGCTTCCCATGGAACACTCGCCGCGCCGACCGGCGGCTCGGATCCGAGCGCCGGTCACCTGACGAGGGGAGGGGGCGAGTGAGCGGCACGGGTCGGGACACCACGATCACGCCCGTGCTCGTTCTCGTCGCGGCCGGGATGCTCCTCGTGGGCTCGTGTCTCGGGTGGGTCTCGGTCGAGGCCGTCCCCCTGTCGCTCTCGCTCACCGGGATCGCGACCTGGTACGGGATCGTCACGTTCGTGTGCGGTGTGGCGACGCTCGGGATCGGGATCGTGGCGATGGTTGGTGGTCGGATCCCGATCGCCCTCCTCGCGGCCGCCGGGATCGTCGCGGTCGTCCTCGGCACCGTGGCCGTCGCCGACCGCGCGTCGATCGGCGAGGATGCGCTGGCCGAACGGACCGCCGAGGTCGAGGGGGTGTCCGTCGAGCAGGCGCGGGCGATCGTCGAGCAGGCACGCCGATTCGGTGTGGTCGAGGTCAGCGGCGGAACCGGCCTGTACCTGGTGGTCGCGGGCGGTCTGTGCGCCGCGGCTGCGGCGTGGCTCGCCGCCGCGGGAAGGAGACGACCTCCCGCCCGAGGGCCCGCGCCACCGAGCTCCACCGTCGTCGTCGATGTGCCGCCTCCCTCTGCGCTGCCGCGTCGCCGCGAGGACCCCGACGGGGGACGGGAGCCCCCGTCGTGATCACCGACACGTTCGAGGTCGACACGCGCGGTCGCGTCGTCACGGACCTGACCGGGCGGATCCGAGCCTTCGTGAGGGATCGTGACGCGGACGGGCTCGTCCACGTGTTCGTGCCACACGCGACGGCGGGCCTGGCGTTGATCGAGGTGGGTGCCGGCTCCGAGCGGGACCTGGAGGCGTTCGTGGAGCGGCTGCTCCCGCGCGACGATCGCTACGCACACCGGCACGGGTCGGTCGGGCACGGTGGCGACCACCTCATGCCGGCGGTCGTTGCTCCTTCCCTCGTCCTGGTGGTGGAGGGCGGAGAGGTCGTGCTCGGAACGTGGCAGAGCGTCGTGCTGGTCGATCCGAACCGAGAGAACGACGTTCGCCTGATCCGGCTCTCGTTCCTCGAGGGGTGACCGTGTCGCGCGACCGCGAGTGAGGGCGCCGCGACGAGCAGCCAGCGGCTAGAGGTACTGCCCGGGCTCGTGTCCCCCGGGATCGGCGGCCGCGACGGCCTGCACGTCGCGCTCGCGCAGCAACAGGTATTCCTCGCCGTCCAGCTCGATCTCGAGGCCGGCCTGCGGGAGGAACAGGATCCGGTCACCCGGGTTGAGCCCCCGCACGTCCGGTCCCACCAGTCGCACCTCCGACCAGATGCACCGTTTCGGGGCGGGCTGGGCGGTCGCGGGGATCAGCAGTCCGCCGCGGGATGTCCGCTCGCCGCTGTCCGGGTGCTCCACCACGATGCGGTCGCCCGTGAGCCGCACCTGGGGCGCCGAGGTGGCGGGCGCGCCGATCGTGCGCGATGAGGCACGGCGCAGGGACGCGGGGCGCGGTTCGGGAGTGCTGCCGACGGGAGCTGAACCGCTGGTCACCCCGTCAGTGTACCGACGGGCCCCGTCACGGTCGGAACGGATGGATAGGATGCGCGCCGTGACGAACGCAGAAGAACTGCTCACGAACGCGGTCGCGACGTTGAAAGCGTCCGAAGCGCTCGACCATTGGCAGGCCGACCGGGACCGGATCGAGGCGGAGGAGCTCCTCACGTGGGTGATGGGCCACTCCGAGCCGGACCCCGACGACCAGATCCCGGCTCCGGCCCGGCGCCGGTTCGTACGCCTCGTGCAGCGTCGTGCGACCGGCGAGCCGGTTCCGTACATCCTCGGCGAGAGCGAATTCCGGGATCTGTGGGTCGACGCGAGGCCGGGCGTGTTCGTTCCACGCGATTCGACGGAGTTCCTGGCGGAGCAGGCGATCCGGCGACTGCGCCGGCGGGGCGATCCGGTGTCGATCGACCTTGCCTGCGGGTCGGGAGCGGTTGCGTTGGCGATCGCGAACGAGGTGGGTGGAGCCGACGTGACCGGAACCGACCTGGCGGCCGACGCGATCAAGCTCGGTCGGCGGAACGCCCGCAAGCTCGGGCTCGACGTCGACTTCGTGCAGGGCGATCTGTTCGGTGGAGTGCCCGCTCGATTGCACGGGGTGGTCGACGTGATCACCGTCCACCCCCCCTACGTTGCGGAGGGCGAGCTCGAACACCTTCCGGACGAGATCAAGAACTTCGAGCCCGTGCACACGCTCACCGACCACAGCGACGACGGCCTCGGTTTCGTCGAGAGGATGGCGGATGAGGCGTGGGACTGGCTCTGCAAGGGCGGCTGGGTCTGCGTGGAGATCGCGCCCGACCGCGCCCGCTCGGTCGCGAGCATCTTGCGCTCCGAGGGGTTCGCCGACGTCCGCAGCACGAAAGGCGGCATGGGCGTGACGCGGGTCGTCGTGGGGCGGGCGGCAACGTGAGCCCCGGGGACTGAGATGCCTCCCACCGTCGGCGGCTACGGCACCTGGGCCTCCCCGGTGTCGGCCGCGACGGTGGCCGAAGGACGCCGCGGGCTCGGTGCGGTGTGGCTCGACGGCGGCGCCACCCTGTGGACCGAGCTCCGGCCGGCCGAAGGTGGTCGGAACGTCCTGATGCGCGCGGCGCCGTTCGCCGAGCCCGTTGATGTGACACCCGAGGGGTTCAACGTTCGGACACGCGTGCACGAGTACGGGGGCGGAGCGTTCTGGGTTCGCGAGGGCGTCGTGGTGTTCGCGAACCTCGCCGACCAACGCCTCTACCGGCAGGACGCCGTGGGCTCCTCGCCGGAACCGATCACGCCGGACACCGGAGGCTGCCACCGCTATGCGGACGGCCGCTTCCTCCCGGGGGGCGGGTTCGCCGTCTGCGTCCGCGAGCGCCACGAGACCGACGGCACCGTCGTGAACGAGCTCGTCCGTCTGCCCGCCGACGGCTCCGAGGCCCCGTCGATCGTCGCCGAGGGAGCGGACTTCTTCGCCGCACCGCGGCCGAGCCCGGACGGCTCACGGCTGACATGGATCCGCTGGAACACGCCCCAGATGCCCTGGGACGGCACCGAGCTCTGGGTCGCCGACCTCGCTCCCGACGGAGCGACGCGGGGCGAGCGACGTGTGGCGGGCGGCGCGGAAGAGTCGATCCTGCAACCCGTCTGGAGCCCGACGGGGGCGTTGCACGTCGTCTCGGATCGCAGCGGTTGGTGGAACCTCTACCGGGTGGGTGAGGACGACGAGCTCGTTGCGCTCCACCCGGCCGACGCTGAGTTCGCGTCCCCGCCCTGGGAGTTCGGCTCCGCGAACTTCGGCTTCCTCGACGACGGCCGCATCGCAGTGATCTACGAACGGGACACGGTCGGTCACCTCGCGCTGCTGGATCCGGGCGCCGGCGAGATGCTCGACATGGATCTGCCGTTCACCACGTTCGCGCCTCCGGATCTGGATGCCGAGGGGATGACGATCGCGGTGCTCGCAGGCGGTCCCGCGATCCCCGTGTCGGTGGTCTCGATCGACTTCGCCTCGCGCTCGGTCGAGGTACTGCGGGAAACCGACGCCCTGTCCCTCGATCCGTCCTGGATCTCCGAGCCGGAGCCGTTCGCGTACCCGAGCGCCGCCGGCCGCACGGCGCATGCGTTGTTCTCTCCGCCCCGCAACCCCGATGCCATCGCCCCGGCAGGGGAGCGGCCACCCCTGATCGTGATGAGCCACGGCGGCCCGACCGATCACGCGGTCGCCGCGTTCGATCTGCGCAAGCAGTTCTGGACCACCCGTGGATTCGCCGTGGTCGACGTGAACTACGGCGGGAGCTCCGGCTACGGTCGGGCCTATCGCGGGCTCCTCGAGGGCGCCTGGGGCATCGTCGACACGGAGGACTGCATCGCGGCCGCGCGCTTCCTCGCCGGCCGTGGGGACGTGGACGGCCGCCGGATGGCGATCCGGGGCGGCAGTGCCGGTGGATACACGACCCTGTGCGCGTTGACCTTCCACAGCGGTGTCTTCGCGGCAGGCGCGAGCTACTTCGGGGTGGCGGACGCGGAGGCGCTCGCGCGGGACACCCACAAGTTCGAGTCCCGGTACCTGGACGGGCTGATCGGTCCTTACCCGGAGGCGATCGACCGCTACCGCGAGCGATCGCCGATCCATGCGACGGACCGCCTCGAGACGCCGTTGCTCGTCCTGCAGGGGGACGAAGACCAGGTGGTGCCCCCCGCCCAGGCCGAGGAGCTCGTGGCCGCCCTGCGGTCCAAGGGGCTGCCGCACGCGTACCTGTTGTTCCGCGGGGAACAGCACGGCTTCCGATCGTCCGAGCACATCCGGCAGGCGCTCGAGGCCGAGCTGTCGTTCTACGCGCAGATCATGGGGTTCGTCCCGGCCGGAGACCTCGAGCCGCTCCCGATCGAGAACCCGCCGGACTGACCGCGGCGGGAGCACCCAGCTTCCCCCGCCTCTCGGGCGATACCGTGGGGGGATGCGACGCCATGGAGAGCGCAGATGCGGGAGGTCTCCGTCGGAAGGGGGGCGGGGAGCCGGTGACGGTCCGGCTCCCCGCTCAGAGGGCGCGTGCCTTTCGGCGATCACTACGCTAAAGGTGGGACGTGTCCGGGGGGTGAACGCGAGGCATCGGTCCCGAACCGGCGGGATGAACCTCTCGAGCCGGGGCTTAGCCGCCGATCATCGACATGCTGCGGGCCGGTTGCACGAAGTCGGGGTGGTCGATCCGGTGTCCCGGCCACTTGCGCCAGACGGCAGCTCGGATCAGCCCCTCGAGCTCGGCATCGCTCGCTCCCGCGCGCATCGGTCCGCGCAGGTCCGTCTCCTCGAGGGCGAACAGGCACGAGCGCACCTGTCCCTCGGCGGTCAGGCGCAGCCGGTTGCACGTGTCGCAGAACGGCTCGGTGACCGATCCGATCACGCCGACCGCACCGGGGGCGCCGTCGGCGAACCGATAGGTGGTCGCGGGCTCGGGTCCGTGACCCGAGGACTCGAGCGGGAACACGGCGTGGATCCGCTCTCGCACGGTCGCCGACGCCACGACCTTCTCCCGCTCCCATGCGTGCTGGGCGTCGAGGGGCATGTATTCGATGAACCGGACCTCATAGCCGGTCTCGCGGGCCCAGCGAGCGAAGGGAACGACCTCGTCGTCGTTCGTTCCGCCGATCACGACGCAGTTGATCTTGATCGGGGTGAGTTCCGCCCGTTCCGCGGCGCGGAGTCCCGCGAGGACGGTGTCGAGGGCGTCCCGGCGCGTCATCTCCTGGAACCGGTGGCGGAGCAGGGAGTCGACCGAGACCGTCGCGCGATCGATACCGGCGTCGGCGAGCGCCGCGGCGTGGCGCTCGAGCAGCACGCCGTTGGTCGTCAGCGAGATGTCCAGGTCGGGTCCCACGGAGCGGAACATCCCGACGAGGGTCGGCAGGTCGGCCCGGACGAGCGGCTCCCCTCCCGTCACCTTGATCGATCCCACGCCGAGGCTGACGAAGATCCCGAGCACGCGGGTGAGTTCCTCGAAGGTAAGGATCTCGTGCTTGGGGAGCCAGGCGAGGCCCTCGGCCGGCATGCAGTAGGTGCACCGGAAGTTGCAACGATCGGTGACCGACACCCGCAGGTCGTCGGCGACGCGCCCGAACCCGTCGACGAGCGGTCCGGAGGTCGGTGCGGGGTCGCTCGGCGGTTCCCAGCTCGTCACGGTGCTCCTTGGGAGGGTCGGTTCGTTCCGCGGGGCGATCGGCCCCCGGGTCCGTCCGCTCCAGCGTAGACCTATCTCTCGGAACGGTCCGGACCGGGCCGGATGGCCATGGGCGACGTGGCTACGGAGTGTCGCCCGGTTCGGGATCCGGGATCAGCGTCCCCATGACGTCCAGGGATTCGCGGAAGGCCTGCTCGCGCGACATCCCCCCGCCGATCCGCCGCTCGACGGCCGCGCCGAGGACGAAGGTCGAGACCGGGGTGATGCGCCGCTCGACACCGTGGGCGACGTCGCGTGCCGACGACAGCAGCGCTTCTGTCTCGTCGCCAGAGGGTGGGTCGACGCCGAGGGTCTCGGCGAGACGTCGGATCCATGCGTCGGTCATGTCGTGGCTCCTGTGTGTGTGAGGGTCGAGAACGCCGATCGAATGCATCCACCCCACAGCACGCTACAGGTATCCCCGAGACGGCCTGCGCCGCCCGCCACGAGGGCCGTCCGCCGGGGGTGGGATGATGGACACCATGAGCACCGCGCGAGCCGCCGTCGTGACCGTCTCGGACGGTGTCACACACGGAACCCGTGCGGACGGATCGGGCGATCTCGCTGCGTCTCTGCTGACGGCCGCCGGCTTCGTCATCGCCGTCCGAGAGGTCGTCGCCGACGAACGCCCGCGGATCGAAGAGCTGCTTCGGCGGCTCGTCGCCGAAGCCGTGCCGCTCGTCGTCACGACGGGAGGAACGGGGTTCGGTCCGCGCGACGTCACGCCAGAGGCGACGCGCGCGGTGATCGAGCGGGAGGCGCCCGGTCTGGCGGAGTTGATGCGCGCGGTGGGGCTCGCGCATACGCCGCGCGCCGCGCTGTCACGCTCGGTGGCTGGGGCCGCGGGCGTCACCCTGATCGTGAACCTCCCTGGGAGCCCGAAGGCGGTTCGTGAAGGGCTCGAGGCGATCCTGCCGGTCGTGCCGCATGCCGTGCAACTCCTGGCCGGGTCGAGCGGAGCGCACCCGACGGGACACGACGAGGCTCCGGAACGATCGGACATCGGAACCGGCGTCGCAGGAGCTGCCGCCCCTGCTCCCGGCATCGCCGGCCGGTCGTGGGTCGAGGCGAAGGCGGTTCGGATCCACGGCTCGCCGCCTTGCGTGGTGGGGAACACGATGAGGATCGTCCCGGACGGTGAGGTGCGCGGGACGCTCGGCTGCGCGGAGTTCGACGCGGCCGGGGTCGCCGACGCGACGGAGGTCGCCGACACCGGCAGGCCGCAGACGCGCACCTACGAGCACGACCTCGGAACGATCGAGGTCTACCTCGAGCCGCACCCGGATGCTCCGCTGCTCGCGATCGTCTCCGCCACCGATGTCGCGCGCCTCCTCGCCGCGGCCGCCAGCACGCTCGGGATGCGCACGGTGCTGGTCGAGCCGCGAACCGAGCGCGTCGCGGGTGGAGACAGCGCGGTGTTCGACGAGATGCTCGAGGAGCTGGTTCCCGGCGAGCGGGCGACGCATGTCCCCGGGGCGGTCGTGTTCACCGATCACGACGCTCCCGGCATCGCCGATGCCCTCGAGGCGTGGTTGCGGGCGGGGACCCCGTTCGTCGGCGTTATGGGAAGCCGTCGCCACGTCGCGCACTACGTCGACGAGCTCCGCGCTCGTGGCCTGTCCGACGCGGATCTGGCGAGGATCCGCAGCCCGCTCGGGCTCGATCTCGGCGGCCGGGATCCGGCGGAGATCGCGCTGTCGATAGCGGCGGGGCTGGTCGCCGATCGTCACGGCAAGGACGGCGGCTGGCTCGATCGATGAGGCGCCGGATGCGTCCGACCGCCGCCGTTGTGCTGGCCCTCGGGACGATCGCCGCGAGCGTGGCAACGGCCGGTCCGGACGCGCCGGTCGTGTCACCGGACCGGCCGAACGTGATCCTCGTCGTCTCGGACGACCAGACCGTCGAGTCTCTCGAGGTCGAGGGCGCGATGCCGTACCTGCAGTCCCAGCTCGCGGACCCCGATGGAGGGTGGACCCGGTTCCCCAACACGTTCGCAACGACGCCGTTGTGCTGTCCTGCTCGCGCGACCCTGTTGACCGGGCGGACGTCGGCCGTGACCGGGGTGCTCGACAACAGCGACGGCGCCCGCCTGGACCCAACCCAGACGATCGCCACGCAGTTGCACGAGGCGGGGTATGCGACCGCGCTCGTCGGCAAGTACCTGAACGACTATCCCTTCCCGGGCGGGCCCGTCCTGCCGCCTGGGTGGGATCGATGGGTCGCGAAGACCAACATCTCCGACGAAACGGTCTACGCCGGCTACACGCTGGTCGTCGACGGCGTCCCGCGCTCCGTCGGCGCGGGGCCGTGGACCTACAGCACCGATGTCCTGGCGGCGGAGGCGGCCGTCTCGATCGCCTCGATGCCACCAGATCGCCCGTTCTTCCTCTGGTTCTCTCCGTCCGCGCCGCACCGGCCGTGGACGCCGGCCCCACGACACGCCGGGACGCTCGCCGGCCTCGATATCCCCGATCCACCCGCGGCCGGCGAGGCAGACGTCTCTGACAAGCCCTCGTGGGTGCGATCGCTGCCGCCCTTGTCCGCGGCGGATCTCGACACCTATCGAGAGGAACGGCGACGGGAGTACGAGACCCTGCTCGGGCTCGACGATGCGCTGCGGACGATCGATGACGCCCTGCGCGCGCGGAACGCGTTCGAGGACACGATCGTGCTGTTCCTCACCGACAACGGGTACGCGCTCGGTGAGCACCGCTGGGAGACCAAGTCCTGTCCCTATGACGTCTGTACCCGGGTCCCGCTGCTCGTTCGGCGCGACGGGAGCCCCGCGCGCACCGACGAGCGTCTCGTCGCCAACACCGACATCGCCCCCACGATCTCCGAGCTCGCCGGACTGCCCCCGATCGGGGGGACGAGCGGCGAGAGCCTCGTGCCGCTTTTCGGCGGGCACGGCGGGGACGGGCAACCCACCCGGCAGGTGAGGTGGAGGGACGCCGTGCACATGGAGTTCCTCGGCGAGGATCCCGTGGTCCCTCGATGGCGCGCGATCCGGACCGCCCGCCTGCTCTTCGTGGCCTACGAGACCGGCGAGCGCGAGCTCTACGACCTCGCAGGGGTGCGAGGCCCGGCGGATCCTTTCCAGCTCGATGACCGGTCCGGTGACCCCGGCTACCGGGACCTGCTGCGCAAGCTCGAGGCGTCGCTGCCCCTGGGGGACTGGGAGCCTCTGGCGGAACCGGCACCGTGAACCGAAACGGACGGCGCGGCGACGACCGTGAAGTGATCGACCGCTCCGGCGACGCCAACCGGGGACCGGTCCGCGCGCTCTGGACGATCGCCGCGGTGTCGGTCGTCGGGCAGCTCGCGCTCGTCCCGATCGGCAGGGCGGCGTCGTGGGACGAGGCGATCTACCTCTCGCAGGTGGCGCCGGACGCGCCGACGCTTCCCTTCGTTGCGTCGCGTGCCCGGGGCATCGTCGCGCTCGTCGCTCCGCTGGCGGGGACCGGCGTTCCGCTGACGGCGATCCGGATCCTGCTCGCGATCGTCGCCGCGGTGGCGATCGCGGGCGCGTTCCGCGTGTGGGTCCATCCTCTCGGATGGGGGGCGCCGCTCGGGGCGGCGCTGTTCGGATCGTCGTGGCTCGTGCTGCTGTATGGCGGCGAGGTGATGCCGAACCTCTGGTCGGCGATCCTCGCCGTCGCGGCGACCGGGTTCGCGGTGGAGGCGGCCAGCGTCGATGTCCCCGGCCACCCGGACGCGGAGCGGCACCGGCGCCGTTCCCTCTTCGCTGCGGGAATCGCTCTGAGCGCGATGGCGTTCGTTCGCCCATCGGACGCCGTGTTCCTCGCGGTCGCGCTGGTGTTCGTTCCCGCGTTCTCACGACGAGACCGCCGGCTCGCCGCAACGATCGGTGCAGGGGTGCTCGCGGGACTGGCCCCCTGGATCGTGGAGATGACCGTTCGCTTCGGAGGACCCGGAGGAGCCGTCCGCGCGGCGCTCGACGCATCGCACGTCTCAGCTGTGGGCGGTTTCGGGGAGCGACTGCTGCAACACGCCGCTCTCTCGGACGGACCGACGATCGGCCCGGTGTCCGAGCCGGTGTCCGTGCTCGGCGTCGCATGGTGGCTCTGGCTCGTGGTGCTCGCCGTCGTTGCGCTCTCGGCTCGACCCCGTCGTCGGGGCGTCACGGCCGCCGTCGTCGCGGCGGCGGCGCTCGGGGCGGGCTACCTCGTGTTCGTCGGGGGGTACGCGCCGCGGTTCCTGCTGCCGGCGCTCGCCCTGTTGTCGGTCGCCGCCGGAGCAGGTGCCCTCTCGCTCGGAGCGCGATGGGTGGATGCGACGCCGGGCCGGTCTCGGGGGGCGATCGCGGTCGGGGCGATCGCGTTGGCGATCACGGGTCTGCTGCTCGTGTGGAACGTGGCGACGGCGGTTCGGGTGGGCGAGGCGATCGGATCGACGCGCGCGACCGAGCGGCGAGCCGGCGAGACGGTGCGGGAGCTGGCGGCAGGCGAGGATTGCGCGGTGGTCGCCACCGCCGCGTTCCCACAGATCGGCCTCGCGTCGGGTTGCCGCTCACGCCCCGTCCGCCCCGGTGAGGATCCGATCGCCTGGCTCGCCGTTCGCGCGTCCGCCGGCGACCGCGTGTTCGTCGCCGTCGGTCCGGGGACTTCGAGTCCGATCGACGGTGCTGGCGTTCTGGCGGCGACCGAAGGATGGACGATCTACGAGCCTTGAGCTCCGTGTGATCGACGACGCCTCCGCCGCTCCACAACCACGCCTCCCGCCACCAGCACGACGAGTACGCCCGTCATCCATGCGTCCGGCGCCAACGCCGACCCGTGCAAGCCGGGCGGAGGAGGCTCGCAAAGATCGGCGAGCCGGGCTCCGAGCTCCTCGGCGGTGGTCGCGGACGCGGAGGTCCCCGCGAGGTTCCGCAGCTGGAACGGATCTCGCTCGAGGTCGTACAGCTCCCGCTCGCCCGTCTCGTACTCGACGTAGAGGTGATCGGGGGAACGGATCGCACAGTAGGTGGGAACGGGGTTCGTCCCCCGCAGGTGTTCGATCAGGAACGCGTCCCGCCATCCCCGGTCGTTCCCCTGCAGCAGCGGCAGGATGCTGCGTCCATCCACGGGCGCAGGGACGGCGCCGGTCACCTCCGCGATCGTCGGGGCGATATCGATGTTCAGCACCGGGGCCAGAACCGAGCCGGGCCGCCCGCGGGTCACCGGGTCGTACCGGACGACGAAGGGGACCCGGATCGCCTCTTCGTAGGGCACCTCCTTCGCGGTCCATCGGTGCTCGCCGAGAAGCAGCCCGTTGTCCGAGGTGTAGATCATCAGCGTGTTCTCCAGCCGTCCCGTCTCCTCGAGCGCCGTGAGGATCTCTGCGACGCCCTCGTCCACCGAGAGCAGGCTCCGCGTCTGGTCGACACGCAGCCGTTCGAGTTCCGCGCGCGCCTCCTCGTCCAGTCGGGGAAGTGACCGCACGTATCCGGGCTTGTCCGACACGTCGGCTTCGTCGAAGCTCGGCGGCATCAGTCTCGCCGCCGGAACCGGCGCGTTCACGTGTCGCGGCGCGGGCATCGCCGGCGCATGCGGCGCCGGAGGGGCGAACACCAGGAACAGCGGACCTGCAGCACCGCGCACGAACGAGGCGGCGTCGGCGGCGAGCACATCGGTCGCGTAGTCCGCGTCGGTATCGCCGTGATCGACGATCGTGCCGTCGTGCGTCAGGCGGTAGTCCACGTACGCGGATCGGACGAACGCCTCCCAACGGTCCCACCCCGGAGGCACGTAGCCCGAGAGCGCCGCGTGTTGGTAGCCATCGAGGTACTTCCCGAACAACGCCGTCTCGTAGCCGGCATCGTCGAGCCTCGTCGCGATCGTGTCGTCGTCCCGGAACCACTCGAAGCGTCCGAACGGGGGCACCTGGCGATAGACACCCGTCGAGTGGGAGTACTGGCCGGTGAGGATGCTGGCCCGACTGGGGCAGCAGAGCGGGTTCGTGACGAACGCCTCGGGGAAGTCGACCCCGCGGCCGGCCAGCTCGGCGCGCACGGTCGGCATCGCGTCGAGCGTTCCCGCCCGTTGGTCGTCGGTGACGACGAGGACGACGCTGGGAGGCTCCGATGTCGCGGCGCTCGCGGCACGGGCGAGCGGCCCCACGAGCGCCCCGGCCGCGACCACCGCGACCACCGCGACCGCCACCACGAGCGATCCCCGACCGGGGGCGTGGTGAGCGGAACGACGTGGCGGCATCGAGTTCGTTCCCGAGATCGACGGACCGGATCCCTCCCGCGGGTGTCCCGGCGCAGGCGTCGCGGACCGTATCACCGCCGGTACCATGTGCGGACCGTGTCGACCCCACCGACCGACTCTCCCCGTCATCCCGCGGATCGCCGTCGTGGCCTCGTGCTCGTGGCCGTGCTCGCCGTCGCCGCCGTCGCCGCGGGGGTGCTCGCGGTCAGCCTGGGTGCAGGGAGCACGGCTCCCGCATCCGGGCCGGCAGGCCCCACCCCGTCGGCGACGGCCGGCGTCCCCTCTCCGGTTCCCGACGGGGAGCGAGCCGAGATCACACCGGACGCGCCGATCGAGCACGTGATCTTCCTGATCAAGGAGAACCGGACGTTCGACCACTACTTCGGGGCTTACCCGGGGGCAAGCGGCGCCTCGCGCGGCGAAACCCTGCGCTGCACGGACGACGGATGCCGACCGGGAGGTTCGGTTCCCCTGAAGCCCGCTCCGGAGATCCTCGAGCACGACATCACGCATGGGTTCGAATCCGGGTTGTACGCGATCAACGGCGGCGCGATGAACGGGTTCAACATCATCGGCGAGGGTGCGGATCTCGCGGGGTACGTGCGGCACTCGCGCCGGACCCTGCCGAACTACTGGGCGTACGCCGATCGGTACGTGCTGGCCGACAACTTCTTCACGTCGATGTTCGGCCCCACGTTCCCGGAGCATCTGTACACCGTGGCGGCGCAGTCCTACGGCGTCGTCGACAACAAGATCAATGCGGACAACCCGGGCAGCTACTGCGACGATCCGTCCGAGATCACCTATCGGTTCCCGGACACCCTGGCGCAGCGTGACATCGACAGGATCATGCGGCTCGAGGAGAACATCACCGACGACTGGCCGAACCAGATCGACAAGATCAAGAGGTACTGGGTGCGTACACGGACCTGCTTCAACATCCCGGTGCTTCCCGACCAGCTCGAGAAGGAGGGGATCAGCTGGAAGTACTACGCGAACCCCGATGTGTGGATGAACGGGCTGCAGGCGATCAAGCACGTCCGATTCTCGGACATGTGGAAGAAGGTGCAGCCGCCCGAGACGTTCCTCGCCGACCTGCAGCGCGGGGATCTGCCCGCCGTTTCGTGGCTCGTCCCACCCGAGGGCGTCAACGAGCATCCCGGTTCGGGACAGAGCTCGTGTGCCGGCGAGAACTGGACCGTCCAGCAGGTGAACGCGCTGATGCGTTCGGAGTACTGGAAGAGCACCGCGCTCGTGATCGTCTGGGACGACTTCGGCGGGTTCTACGATCACGTGCCGCCGCCGCACCTGGACATCATGGGACTGGGACCGCGCACGCCCGCCCTGATCATCTCTCCCTGGGCGCGGCGCGGCGAGAGCAAGGACGGCGGCGCGATCGACTCGACCCCCTACGAATTCTCGTCGGTGCTCGCGTTCATCGAGGAGCTCCACGGGCTGAAGCCGATGACGGAGCGAGACGCGAACGCCGACCCGCTCTCGGGCGCGTTCGATTTCGAACAGGAGCCTCGGATGCAACGGTTCCTGCTCGACTACCGCAAAGACTGCGAGTACTACACGGACCCGGACAGTGACCTGGAGAACCTCCCCGGATGAGGTGTGCGCGCTCGATCATCGTCGCATCCTGCGTGGTCGTGTCCGTGATCGCCGGATCGGCCCTCTCGGGCGGGCCGGCCGCGTCGGCCGCTCCAGGCCTCGATCCGACAGGCGACGTGACGACCTGTGGATCAGGAGACGCGACCGGCGACGGGGGGGTGATCGATCTGCGGGGCGCGACCGCCCACATCGTCGAGAAGGGCACGGCGGTGGAGTTCCGAGTCCGGTTCGCTCGACGTCCGCCGGCGCCCGATCCCGACGGAATGCCCTGGCGGGCCGACGTGCTCCTGCGCGACCCGACGCTTCCCGCGTACAGCTTCGGTTACTACCGCGACGTCAACCGGCTGGTGCGCTACGACGCGGTCGTGAACCCTCGGATCGAGGTCCTGCTGTTGCCCGAGCAGGGGGAGAACGAGTACTTCGCCGTGCACTTCGAGCGATCCGAGCTCGTCGTGCGGATCCCCGGACGCCTGCTCGTGCAGGACGAGGACCTGGAGGGTGTGCCTCTCGACCGGCTCCGCTGGGGCGTGATCGCCCGCGACGAGGGCTCGTGCGATCCACTCGGAAACGGGCGTCCGACGCGTCGGATCGAGGCCGAGGAGGCAACACCGAGCGGAGCGGGTGAACCGCCGCCGGACGGACCGCCGCCGGACGGACCGCCGCCGGACGGGCTCCCGCCCACCGCGGTTCCACCGGATCGAGCGGCGCTCGACGGCATCGGTGGGTCCTCGGTGCGGCCGCTGCTGTTCGCGCTCGCGGTCGCGCTCGGACTCGCGGCGATCACCGCGTCGCTGCGGCTCGTTCGTCGCCGCTGAGATCTACTGCCCGAGGTCTTGCACCTTGAACCTCTTCGGCCAGCTCGGATCGCGGCCCGGGTGCACGAACGGATCTCCCCTCACCGGGACCAGCGGGCGGGGCGACGGATCGCGGGGTTTCGCGGCGAAGTCGAAGACGTGCTCGAAGTTGTGGGTCCGGCGGATCCGGGGTGTGTGGTTCGGCAGTCCCCAGTTGTCCTGGATGAACTTCACGGGGCTCGTGAACTCGCCGAGCTCGTGGTCGATCATCCCCCGTTCCGCGTAGGGAGAGATCACGAGCATCGGGACGCGGATCCCGAGTCCGTTCTGATCGACCTTCGGCGGAGCCACGTGGTCGTAGAAGCCTCCCCACTCGTCCCAGGTGATGAAGATCGCCGTGTGCTCCCACTGCGGTCCCTCCATGATCGCGTTCACGATCTGGGTGGTCCAGTTGTGCGCGTTCGTAGAGCTCCAGGGCGGATGGTCCGATAGCTCGTAGCGCGGCACGATCCAGGTCACCGCCGGGAGGGCGTTCGCCTCGATGTCCTCGATCAGGTGGTCGACGGGACGGACGTTCTCGTCCCACAGCTCGGTTTCGAAGATGCTCGGGAAGGCGTTCAGGGTCGACCAGATGTAGCCGACCTGGTTCCGGTTCGGCGCGTAGTAGGCCCAGGGGACGCGCTCGCGCTGGAGCTGATCGGGCACCGTATCGTGATCGAAACACGGGCGGGTCTCGGTGAGATCGCCGTCCGCGTCCCGCAGGTACACGAAGACGTTATCGGGGGCGTCGCACCCCCAGCTCTTGGAACGTCCCCCTTCCGGGACCGGTACGGGACGGGAGTTCTCCGGGTTGTCGTAGACACCGAAGTGGTCACCCGCAACGAAGCACAGATGGTTCGGGTAGGACGGCCCCAGCACCGAGGCGAACAGGTTGTCGGACAGGACGTACTCGCTCGCCCAGTTCCAGTAGTTGGGAACATCTTCGCGCGCGATCTGCGAGTAGGCGTAGTGCTCGGAGACGTCCGAGAGCCACGAGAGTTTGAAGTTGTCCATCTCGCCGTCATTCACGCAGGCGAACGCGGCGCCGAAGTCGTGGGGAAGGTCTCCCGGCAGCCACGAGGGACATGGCCGGAGCGGGATCCGGGTGCCCAGGTCGTTCCCGGAGCGGACGCCGTTCGCACCCGGATAGGCGCCGAAGACGTTGTCGAAGCTCCGGTTCTCCAGCATCAGATAGATGACGCGCTTGATCGGCCACCGGGTGTCGACCTGGGTGATCGGGTCGTCGGTGGGGTCGTAGCGGGTCGCGCCCACGGTCGGGGACGGCGTGCGCGAGGCCGACGAGCTCGGTGAAGGCCTTCCGCGGACCACCTCGGCGCCACGCGTGCACGCCGCGACCACCGACGCGCCGGCGGCGGCGAGCGTCGTGCGCAAGAACTGTCGTCGGCTGCTTCGGCGTTGCATCGGTCGAGGAAGTGTAGCGGGGCGGTCCATTCCGGCGGTCCGCTCGTCGTTTCCGGCATGATGTCTCCACATGGCGCGTGAACGAACGGAACGACCCGCTCCCGACCCCGGATCGGAGACGACCACGGCACGTGCCGCTCGCGCGTCGCGAACCCGCGGGCGGATCCTCGACGCCGCGCGCCGAGTGCTCGCGGAGCAGGGCATCGCCGGGTTCACGACACGACGGGTCGCCGGGATCGCCGAGGTCTCCCACGGGATGGTGCACTACCACTTCCACGACAAACGCGACCTGATCCTCGCCCTCGTCGTCCACGCGCGGCGCGACTGGGTCGAGCCACTGGAGGAGCTCGTCGACGGTCCGGGAACCGCCGACGAGCGGATGCGTGCGGTGATCGATTGGATCGCCCAGCCCGCGACCCGGGACACCCTGCGGGTGCACCTGGGCCTCTACGTCTCTGCGCTGGACGACGACCGGATCCGCGAGCGGGTCGCCGCCGAGTACGCGCGGTGGCGCGCCCCGTTCACGGTCCTGTTCCGTCAGCTCGGCGACGAGCGAGCGCAGACGTTCGACGCCCACGCGCTCGGGGACGCGTTCGCGACCGCCGCCGACGGGCTCGTGCAGCAGCAGGTGTTCGATCCCGAGCTCCCCACCGACAGGATCCTCACCGCGCTCTACGATCGGCTCGTCCCGGGCGAGGGAGGTCAGGGCGCGGAGGACAGGAACCGGCGATAGGGCTCGAAGGCGGCCGCCGGAGCTTCGTCCAGCAGCTGTCGCCAGGGTCGCGAGACCCCGCGGAGTCCGCGTTCCCGTACCTGCGCGACCCGATCGAGGTCCACGACGTCGATCGAGAACGTCTCCTGCGTGCCGAGCTCGGTCAGCACGTGCCCGTCCGGATCGACGGTGACGCTGCGCCCCCCTCCGCGCGAGCCCAGGGCGTTGACGTTCACCACGTAGCACTGGTTCACGATCGCGTTCGCCCGCGCGAGCACGATCTCCTCCTCACGATCTGCCGTCGTCGTGAGCGTGGGCTGCAGGAGCACCTCCGCTCCGTCGAGCGCGAGTCCGCGCGCGACCTCCGGGAACCACCCGTCGTAGCAGATCAGCAGGCCGACACGGCCGAGCCCGGGAAGGTCGATCACGCGCCCGGTTCCGTCGCCGGGTACCGTTCGTTCGTGGGGGCGCCACGGGAACAGCTTCCGGTACGAGGTCAGGAGCCGGCCGTCGGGTCCCAGGACGATCGCGGTGTTGTGGATCGCTCCGCTCGTTCCCCGCTCGAGGACCGACCCGGGGACCAGATAGCGGCCGATGCCGGCGGCAAGCCGGCCCAGACGCTCGCTCAGGGGCCCCGGAACCGGCTCGGCGACCCGCTCGGTGAACCCCGGAGGTTCCCCCGGGCCGAACGGGTCCTCCCCTGTCGGGTACAGCTCCGGGAACAGCAGCAGATCGATCTGGGGGAACGAGGCCACGAGCCGCCGCGCCTCGCGCTCCAGCTTGTCGACGGTCGCTTCGACGTCGAACGGTATGGGTCGGAGCTGGAGGCTCGCGAAGGTTACCGGGCGGCTCACGCGGGCGACGCTAGCACGCGGCCCGGATGTTGACCAAGCGCTCGGTCAGTGACATCATCCTGCCGATCGAGGGTCGGCGGTCGTGAGGAGCCGGGCCGTCGGCGGGCGACCGAAGGAGAGACCGATGCGGAACGCGGGGGGCGACGAACGGCGGCGGGAATGGTCCCGGAGGGAGTTCCTGCGCAGCGCGGGCGCGGCGGGTGTCGGCGCGACGGCCCTCGCGTTCCTGGCCGCGTGCGGGGGCGACGATGCCGCCCCCCGTGCGACTTCGACACCCGGAGGGCTTCCAGCACCGGCCGGTGAGCTCTCGGTCGCCCAGTGGCCTCTCTACATCGATCGAGCGAAAGGCGAGCGTCCGTCCCTGGAGGCGTTCATGGCCGAAACGGGCATCGATGTCACCTACGACGAAGCGATCACCGACAATCAGGCGTTCTTCGCGAAGCTCACACCGATGTTCGAGAGCGGACAAGCTACGGGATACGACCTGATCGCACTCTCGGACTGGGTCGTCAACCTGATGCGCGGCCAGGGGTGGATCGAGCAGTTGGACTGGACGGCGCTTCCGACCGTCGAGGCCAACATGTTGCCGGCCTTCCGCGATCCCGCCTACGACCCCCAGAACGCGCACAGCGTTCCCTGGCAGGGGGGCGTGACGGGGATCGCGTACTGGCCCGAGCTCGTGCCCGGGGGTCAGATCGCCGCGTTCTCCGATCTCTGGGACGAGCGGCTCGCCGGGCACGTCGGGATGATGACCGAGATGGTCGACACGATGAGCCTTACCCTGCTCTCGCTCGGTGTCGATCCGCAACGGGCGACGCTGGACGACGCGGCTCGCGCGGCGGAGCGTCTCCAGGAACAGCGCGACGCCGGCATCGTCCGTCAGTACGTCGGACAGGGCTATATCGACGACCTCGTGAACCAGAACACGTGGGCCTCGATGGCCTGGTCCGGCGACATCTTCTACTACAAGTACCTGGGCGGCGCCGACGGGCTCGAGTTCATCGTCCCCGACGAAGGCGGCCTGTTGTGGACGACCCCGCTGGAGATCCCCGCGCTCGCGGAACACCCGGCAGACGCGCACGCGTTCATGGACTTCTACTACCGCCCGGAGATCGCCGCGATGGTCACGGACTGGGTCCTGTACATGACGCCGGTCGATGGGGTGCAAGCCCTGATGCGCGAGAAGGCGAAGGACGCGTCCGGCGCCGATCGCCGGTACTACGAAACGCTCGCGGACAGCCCGCTGCTGTTCCCTCCGGCCGACCTGGCCTCGGCGAACCTCCACACCTACAAGGCTTTGGAGGGTGACGAATTCGACGCCTACAACGAGCTGTTCTTGGACGTGGTGCAGTCCTGACGCGGCTCGATCTCAGACGGGCTGCAGCTCGGTAGCGCTCGCGGACTGCTCACGCCACCATCGCTTTCCCTCCTCGGGCAGCGTGTTGACCGGGTCGTAGTAGGGGTACTCGCGCTCGAGCGCCTCGGGGTCGTCGTACTCGATCCCCGTGCGGTAGTTCTTCTTCCAGTACGAGATGCCCTTCGTCCGGTCGTAGTTGGTGAGCATGTGCGTCCAGCGCTTCCCGACGAACGGGACGTCGACGATCATGCGCGGCGTCGCGAACCCGGGCAGGTAGCCGAGCAACGCGAACTGCAGCTCCTGCGTCTCCCAGACGGCGGTTCGCCAGTGCTCGGAGTTGGGGATCATGTCGCAGGTGTAGAAGTAGTAGGGCATGATCTTCGCGTGATCCAGCAGCATGAAGCACAGCTCGAGCAGCTGCTGGGGAGTCGTGTTCACACCGCGGAGCAGCACACCCTGGTTCCGCACGTCGCGGAACCCGGCGTTGAGGAACACCTTCGCCGCGTCGCCGACGAGCGGTGTCACCTGCTGGGCATTGTTCACGTGCGTGTGCACGGCGATGTCGACGCCCCGCTCACGTGCCCGCGTCGCCATCCGCTCGGCCGACGCCTTCACGTCGTCCTGGAGGAAGTGCTGCGGGATCCCCATCAGGCCCTTCGTGGCCAGGCGGATGTCCCGGATGTTCTCGATCTCGAGCAGCTGCATCACGAAATCCTCGAGCCGCTTGATCGGGACGTTCGCCATGTCGCCGCCGGACACCACGACGTCGCGGACCACGGGAGTCTTACGCAGGTAGTCGAGCATCATCTCCCAACGGTCGTTCTGCTTGATCTCGAACTTGTACTTGAGCACCTGGAGGGTGTCGTTGCCGACCAGATCCATCCGGGTGCAGTGTCCGCAGTACTGCGGACAGGTGGGGATCAGCTCCGCGAGCACCTTCGTGGGGTAGCGGTGCGTGAGCCCCTCGACCGCCCACATCTCGGCTTCGTGGAGCGAGTCGCGTGAGGACATCGGGTGGCTCGGCCATTCCTGGTCGCGGTCGGAGAGCGCCGGAGCCATGTACAGGCGGATCGGGTCGCGCCAGAGGTCCTCGGTGTCCATCGTGTTCAGCATCTGAGGCGGGATCAGCATCGACATCGTCGCGCGCTCGGCCTGGTCACGCTCGATATCGGCCATGAGGTCGTCGGAGATCAGATCACCGAGCGCGTCCTTGAACTGCTTGAGGTTCTTCACGGTGTGGGCGCGCTGCCACTGGGCGTCCTCCCATTGCTGCTTCGTGACGCCCGCGTAGCCCGGGAGACGGGTCCAGTCCGGCTCCACGTATGCACGCTTGAGCGGGTACTCGAAGGGTTGCTCCGCGGCATGGGCGCGTGCCTCACGATGGCCGGGGCGCGCCGTCGTCGCGTCGTGCTGGCTCTGCTCGGTCATCACTCGACCTCCTCGCCGGTCTCGATCGCCGTTCGGTCGGCTGGGTCCCCGCGTTCACTCGTCGTTCAGGCCGCACATCGTCGATACGTTCGGGAAAGCCCATGATACCCGGAAGAATCTGGTGCGGAAACCCGTCAGACCGAAGGATGTTCGGCTCCTCGAACCCCGGGTCAACGGGTCGACGAGAGCTAAAGAGACTGGATCGAGCGGCCGTCGTGGCCGCGGGTCAGGAAGGGGTCTGTTCCGGCGCGGGAGCCGGCGCGGCGGGAGAAGCGGGAGCAGGGGCCGCGGGAGCCGGAGTCTCGGGCGTGGCCGCGGGTGCCTGCGCCGCCTGCTGGGAAGGTGCGGTCTGGCGCGGGGCGCCTCGTCCGCCCCCGCGGTTCCCGCCGCCACGACCGCCTCCACCGCCACGACCGCCGCCGCCGAACCCGCCACGACCGAATCCACCCCGCCTGCGCTCGAACTTCTGCTCCGGGGCAGGGCGGGGCCGTCGGGCCGTCATCGGCACCACGCCGGTCCGCTCGAGCTTGACCTCGATGTGGTCGGCTCGTTGCCAGCGCTCGAGCTCGCGCCAGCCGTCGGTGGCCAGGCGCTTGAGGCGCCCCTCGGCAGTCTTGCGGAGCTTGTCGGATCCCGGTGTCCTGACGTACAGACGCTCGTGGATCACTTGGCGATAGTCGGCCATGGCGCCTCAGCCTACCAGCGGCCGATCCGCCACCCACGTGGGCACGGCCGCTCCCCTACAGTCGGTCTCGCGACCACCCGATACCCCCTCCAGGGTATGGGGAGAGCACAACGAGATCCTGCGGGTTCCCGCGCGGGCGCACGGCGCTTGACCGAGGCCGTCGCCATCGCGCTGTTCGCTGCCGCGGTCGCGGCGGCCTTCCTCGTCGTGCCCGCGGCGAGCACAGCGGCCCTGATCCTGCGGGCGTCCCTGCTCGGGATGGCCGGGCTGTTCCTCGGCTACCTCTTGGTGATGGCACGGCGCGTCGGAGAGCAGCAGCGCGTCCTGCAGCGCCGCGAGACGATCCTGCAATCGGTCTCGTTCGCGACGGAGCATTTCCTGCGCAGCGGCTCGTGGGAGCGGTCGATCGAAGTCGTGCTCGCCGAGCTCGGGACCGCGGCGGAGGCCAGCCGCGCCTACGTGTTCGAGAACGGGACCGACGGCGACGGTCGCGTCCTGATGGATCAGCGCTTCGAGTGGTGCGCGGACCAGGTCCCGGCCACGCTGCCGCTCCCCGACAACCACGACTGGCCCTACGAGGACGGCTACGCGGACTGGCTCGAGCGGATGCCTGCCGGCGAGATCATCCAACGAGGGCGGTCGAGCGTGTCGGGCAACGAGCGCGAGGACATGGTCAGCGAGGGGATCCACTCCTACTGCTTCGTTCCGATCTTCGCCGGCGAGCGCTGGTGGGGTTTCATGGGATTCGACGACTGCGTCCGGGAACGCGTCTGGGACGAGGTCGAACTCGACATGCTCCGCGTGATGGCGTCCCACCTCGGCACCGCGATCGGCCGCCAGGTCGCCGACGACGCTCGGCGCAGCGCCGAGGCGCGCTACCGGGCGCTCGTGGAGAACATCCCCGCGGTCACCTACGCCGACGAGCTCAACGATGAGGCAACGACCGCCTACATCAGCCCGCAGATCGAAGAGCTCCTCGGCTACACCGTCGAAGAGTTCACCGCGAGCGACGACGTGTGGATCGAGGTGTTGCACCCGGACGACCGCGATCGCGCCGTCGCGGAGAACAGCCGTCACAACACGACGGGTGAGGTGTTCGACGTCGAGTACCGGATGATCCACAAGGACGGCAGCGTCGTCTGGGTTCGCGACGTCGCGAAGATCGTCCATGACGAGTGGGGCACGCCGGTGATCTCCCAGGGCTTCATGCAGGACATCACCGCACAGAAGCACGCGGAGGAGGAGGCGGCCTTCCTCGCCTACCACGACGAGCGAACCGGCCTGCCGAACCGTGCGATGTTCGACGAGTTCCTCGATCTGGCGATGGCGCGGGCGGGGCGCCACGACGGTTCGGTCGCGGTGCTCGTCCTCGACATCGACGACTTCAAGCTCGTGAACGATTCCCTCGGCCACGAGGCGGGGGACGAGGTGTTGGGGCAGCTGGCGGAACGTCTGCGGGAGGCGACCCGGGAGACCGATCTCGTCGCACGCATGAGTGGGGACCAGTTCCTCCTGCTGCTCGCCGACCTCGAGACCGAGGAGATGGGCGAGCTCGATGCGGCCATCGTCACCGCCGAGGGTGTGGCGGGACGGATCCACGACTCCCTCCGGGAGCCGTTCACCGTCGCCGGCACCGAGCTCTACCTCTCGGCGAGCCTCGGGATCTCTTTGTTCCCCCAGCACGCGGCGACGCGCAAGGACCTCCTCCTCGGGGCGGAGGCGGCCATGGCCGAGGCGAAGAAGGGCGGCGTCGGAGGCTACGTGCTCGCCTCGTCCGTGGGTGTCGACTCGATCGCGAAGCTCTCCTTCGTCACGCGGCTGCGCAAGGCCGTCGAGCACGAGCAGTGGGAACTGCATTACCAGCCGGTGGTCGACTTGGGCAGCGGCGGCATGATCGGGGTCGAAGCGCTGCTGCGCTGGCGCGAGCCTGACGGGAACCTCGTTCCCCCCAACGACTTCATCACGCTGTCCGAAGAGCTCGGCCTGATCGAGACGATCGGCGATTGGGTCGTCGAGGAGATCGCCCGGCAGGACGCGGTGTGGCGGCAGGCTGAGATCCCGCTCGAGATCGGCTTCAATCTCTCGCCTCGGCAGTTGTGGCAGCCCGACATCTCCTCGCGCATCCTCGACCGCCTCGACGCGGGCGGGGTGGACCCGAGCCGGATCGTCGTGGAGATCACGGAGTCCTCGGCGGTCAAGGACTTCGACCGCTGGCTCTATGTGCTCAGCGAGTTGCATTCACGCGGACTCACGCTGGCACTGGACGACTTCGGAACCGGATACTCCTCGTTGTCGCGGCTCCGGTTCCTGCCGATCGACGTGCTGAAGATCGACCGCGCGTTCGTCAGCGCGGTGCACCGCGATCAAGAGGCGGCGAGCATCGTGACCGCCGTGATCGAGCTCGGCCGGGGCCTGGGGATGAAAACCCTCGCCGAAGGCATCGAGACCGAGAATGAGTGGCAGTACCTCGCGGGGCAGGGCTGCCAGCTCGGCCAGGGTTACTACTTCTCGCGTCCGATCCCCGCGGACGAACTCACCGAGAAGATCCGGGCTGGGGAACTGGTCGTCGACGGCGCGGCGCCGGGCGAGACGATCTCGATCGCCTAGAGCTTCGCCCGCACCGCGTCTGCGATCTTCGACGCGCTTATCCCCGCCCAGTCGCGGAGCTCGGTGGGCGATCCGGACATCGGCATCTTCGTCACGGCGAGCTTCACGACCTTCCCCGACAGCGCGCGCCCGTCTTCGGCCAGTGCCTCCAGCACCGCCTCACCGATCCCGCCCTCGGTCCGGTGGTCCTCGACGACGACGAGCAGGCCGGTCTCCTCCATCGCCTGCCGAAGGGTGGCGCCGTCGATCGGCTTGACCGAGTAGACATCGATAACGCGCACGGGCGTTCCTTCGGCCCGGAGCAACTCGGCGGCCGCCAGGCCTTCGACGAGGGTGATCCCGGCGCCGACGATCGTCGCGTGGTCGTCGGCGGACGCGTCGTGCACCTTGCTGCCGCCGATCGGGAACGCCTCACCGTCGGCGTACAGCTTCGGCGTCGCCTCCCGGGTCGTCCGCATGAACGCCACGCCGTCCCAGTCGGCCATCGTCGCGACGAGTGCGGCGGTGGAGGTTCCGTCCGCCGGGTAGATCACCGTCGACCCGTTGATCGCGCGGAACGAGGCCAGGTCCTCCAGAGCCATCTGAGACGGACCGTCCTCGCCGATCGACACCCCGGCGTGCGAGCCGCACAACCGGATGTGCGCGCGGCTGATCGCCGCCATGCGCGCGAAATCGTACGCACGCGAGAGGAACGCCCCGAAGGTCGCGGCGAACGGAGTGAGTCCGACCGCTTGGAGTCCCACCGACGCCCCGAGCATCGCCTGCTCCGCGATGAACATCTGTGCGAACCGGGCGGGTTCGGCCTGTTCGACCTCCTCGGTGTACGTGGAGTTGCCGACCTCCGCGTCGAGCGCGACCACGTCTCCGCGTGCCGACGCGAGCGCGGCGAGGGTGTCGCCGAACGCCCTCCGGGTCGCGATCGCATCGTCGAACACGGGCAGTTCGAGGGTGCGGCGCGCCGGCTCGGGGGAGTCGATCTGCTCGGGCTTCGCGGGGGTGATCGCGATCGCCCGCTCGCCACCCAGCTCCTCGATCGCCTGCGTGGCCTGCTCGGCGCTCAGCACCTTCCCGTGCCAGCCTTCCTTGTTCGCGAGGAACGAGACACCGTGTCCCTTCTCGGTCTTCGCCACGATCAGACTCGGACCCACCGTCTCCTCGGCCTCCCGGTAGGCGTCGGTGATCGCGGCGACGTCGTGCCCGTCGATCACCCGCGCGTGCCAGCCGAAGGCCTCGGCGCGCCGGGCGTAGGCCTCGCCGTCCCACTGGAGCATCGTCGGACCGCGCTGTCCGAGCCGATTCATGTCGAGGATCCCGATCAGGTTGTCGAGGCCGTGGTAGCTCGCGTTCTCCATCGCTTCCCAGACTGAACCCTCGGTGACCTCCGAGTCCCCCATCAAGACCCACACTCGGCCGGGACGTTCGAGGATCCGCAGACCGAGCGCCATACCCAGACCGATCGGCAGGCCCTGTCCGAGGGAGCCCGTCGCCACGTCGATCCACGGCATGTCGGGAAGCGGCACCGGATGCCCCTCGACCGGGCTGCCGAAGGTCCGGAACGTCAGCAGCTGTTCGTCGGTGATCGCGCCGATCGCCTTCAGCGTGGAGAACATCAGTGGCGAGGCGTGCCCCTTGGAGAGCACGAATCGGTCGCCTCCCGGGTGTCGCGGCTCGGCGACGTCGTAGCGCAGGTGGTCGGAATACAGGACGGCGAGCAGGTGCGCGGCGGACATCGACGAGGTCGGGTGGCCCGATCCGGCGGCCGTCGAGCACCGGATGCTGTCGATCGCGAGCTGGGCCGCCAGCTCGTTCCACTCCTGGACCTTCTCCATGCCCTCACCCCTCCGCCTTCCGGCCGCGTTGCCGCGGGGCCGCCAGCCTACCGCCGCGTCGTGCGCGCGAGGGCCGCGGAACCGGAGCGGCTCACCCCGGCGGGTGAGGGCGGGTTCACCCCCGGCTCCACCCCCAGGGGGCTGTGGGTCTGACCTGCCGCTTCTTACCATCAGGAGCATGGTGCAAACCGCAGAGCGCGTGATCGATCTCCGGGTGGCCGGGGCCGCCCACGCCGGGCCGCGACCGGTGATGCTCGCGGTCGCCGGCGACAGCGCATCTGGCAAGACGACGCTCGCCGAGGGGATCCGGGCGCTCCTGGGCGAACACCGGGTGACGCGGATCTGTGTCGACGACTACCACCGGCATGACCGGTCGGAACGCGAGCGCCTCGGCATCACGCCGCTGCATCCCGAGGCGAACGATCTGCCGGCGATCGAGCGCCACCTCCGCGCGCTCGCCCGAGGCGATGCGGTGGACAAGCCCGTGTACGACCACGCGACCGGCAGACACACCGACCCCGTCATGGTTGAGCCGAAGGAGGTCGTGATCGTCGAGGGACTGCTCGCGCTCGGAACGCGGGGCCTCCGCGACTGCTTCGATGTGTCCGTCTACCTCGAGCCCGAGGAGGAGCTGCGACACCGATGGAAGATCGCCCGCGACTGCGAGGAGCGCGGGTACGAGATCGCCCAGGTCGTCGCCGACCTCCGCCGGCGGGAACGAGACTCGGCCCTGTATGTCCGTCCACAGGCAGAGCACGCCGACGTCGTCGTCTCGTTCCTCCGGCGCACGAACCCCGACGCGTACGCGAACCTCGGTGCGCGGATCGCGTTGCGTCCCTCGCTGCTGAGCTCCGAGCTCGCGAACGTCGTGCGGGGGATCCCGGGTGGGGGTCGGCGAGAACCGGTGCGACTGGCCCGCGACCGCTCGCTCGGCACGCCGGTGCAGGTCGTCGAGATCGACGGGGACTGCCCCGCCGTGGCCGGCGCCGCGATCGAACAGGCGATCTGGACGCGACTGGGCAGACCGGGGCTGCACCGGACGAACATCGGGCGCTACGAGCATCCGAGCGGCGACCGGCGCAGGAGCGAGGCGCTGGCGCTTACCCAGTTGCTGATCGTGGCCCACCTCAGCGGCTCCCTGCGCGGCGCGCTCGACCTCTGAACCGGTCCCGCGATCGGGCGACGGTGACGCTGGTCGCATGGCGCCGCTCGCGCTAGCGTCCCGGGCGTGATCGGAAGAGCGATACCTCCTGCACCTCCGGATCGGCGGTTGACGCTGGGGTTCCCTCGGATGCACAAGGAGGCCGGCGAGCGCCGCGACTTCCTCCCCGATCTCGTCGCATCGCTCGCGGCGGAGCCCTCCTGCTCGGACATCGTGCTCGAAGAGGGGTACGGATCGGGGATCGACGCGTCCGAGGAGGATTATCGGGCGTTCGCCCCGGAGGTCCGGTTCTCCTCGTACGAGGACGCGTTGCGACAGGACGTGGTCGTCGTTATCCGGTGCCCCGACGACGAGGCGATCGGGAGGATGCGTCCGGGTGCCCTGCTCGTGTCGATGCTCCACTACCCGACGCGCCCCAACCGCACAGCGATGATCGCCGCCCAGGGGCTCGGAGCGGTCTCGCTCGACTCGATCGCCGACGATCTGGGGAGGCGGTTGATCGAGAACCTCGAATCCGTGGGATGGAACGGCGTGCGCGCCGCCTTCGAGCAGCTCGAGCGCCGGCAGGAAGGGTTCGACGATCCGGCGCGGGGTTCCGTTCGCGTGACCGTGCTCGGGTCGGGCCACGTGGCGAGCCACGCGATCCACGCCGCGACGCGGTACGGCGATACCGGGGTGCGCGACCGGCTGGCGGCCGGCGGGGTTCCCGGCGTCGAGGTGACCGTCGTCGACTACGACCTCACCTCGCACGAGCAGTACATGCTCGACCGGCTCGCGAAGACCGACCTGCTCGTCGATGCGACCCAGCGGCCCGATCCGACGCGCGCCGTGATACCGAACCGGTGGCTCGCACGGTTGCCGGCGGATGCGCTCGTGCTGGATCTCTCCGTGGATCCATACGACCTGGCCCACGATCCACCGCTGATCAAGGGGATCGAGGGGATCCCGCACGGAGATCTCGATCGGTGGGTATTCGAACCCGACGACCCCGCGTTCGACGACCTCGACCCGCGGATCGACCGGACGAACCGGCGCCGGACTCTCTCGTGCTCCGCCTGGCCGGGCCTGTCGCCGCGCCGGTGCATGGACGTGTACGGCGAGCAGCTCGAGCCGGTCCTCCGCTTCATCCTGCATCGGCCGGTGGACCAGTGGAGCGAGGACGGTGTGAGCTTCTGGGAGCGGGCCGTCGCGCGGGCGGAACTGCATGGATGGCTGGAGCGTCACGGATGAGCGAGGCAGGACGCGCCCGTTCGCTCGGTCTGCCCCGCATGCACAAGGAGCGTGGCGAGCTCCGCGACTTCCTCCCGGATCTCGTCGAGGCGGTCTCCGATCTCGGGGTCGAGATCGTCGTCGAGACGGGGATCGGTTCGGGGATGGGGCTGACCGATGCCGATTACATGGCCGTCGGACCGGGCGTACGCCCCGGGTCGAACGAGGAGGCGGCCGCACAGGACGTCGTGCTCGTGCTGCGATCACCCGACGATCGGTACGACCTGTTGAAGCCCGGTGCCACACTGATCTCGATGCTGCACTACCCGACCCGGCCACGCCGCGTCGCACGGCTCGAGCGACTCGGGCTCGAAGCGATCTCGATCGATTCGATCGCCGACGATCGGGGCCGTCGCCTGGTCGTGAACAGCCGCGCCGTGGCCTGGAACGGACTCGAAGCCGCGTTCGAGGTGTTGGAGGACCATTGGCCGCGGCTCCGCGACCCGGAGCGCGGCCCCGTCCGCGTCACGGTGCTCGGCGCCGGCGCGATCGGCAAGCACGCCGTCGAGGCGGCGACGAAGTACGGTGACCCGACCAGGGCGGAGCGACTGGCAGGGCTGCGCGGAGTGGAGGTCGTGACGCTCGGGCGGAACATGACCGCCGACGCGGACTATCTGCGCAACCGGCTGGCGGCGACCGACGTCCTCGTCGATACCACGCAGCGCTCCGATCCGAGCCTTCCCGTCATCACGAACGACCAGCTCGCGTGGCTTCCCGAGCACGCCGTCGTGTGCGACTGCAACGTCGATCCGTACCTGATCGAGGCCGATCCGCCGACCGTGCGGAGCATCGAGGGCATCCCCCAAGGAGATCTCGACGGTTGGAAGCTCGCTCCCGACGATCCCGCGTGGGAGGAGGTGCCCGACGAGATCCCGCACGCGATCCGTCGCTGGGTCGTGTCCTGCTACTCCTGGCCGGGTGTCCATCCGCAGGACTGCATGCAGCTCTACGGAGATCAGCTCGCTCCTCTGCTGCGCACGTTGTTCCAGCGGGGTGGTGTCGGAGGCCTTCGGCGAGCGGGGGAGTTCCACGAGCGGGCGCTGTGGCGGGCGTCGCTGCGCACATGGCTCGAGGCTCATCCCGATGTGGAGCATGCGGGGCCCGAACGCCACGGTCTGCGTCGAGACTGAGGATCGGGCGGCGTCAGAGCACGACCGGAACGAGTTCGAACCGAACCGTGTCGAGCAGGCCGTGATCGGTCAGCTTCAGATCACCGATCACCGACAGCGCGAGGAACGACATCGCCATGAACGGGGCTCGCAGCGTGACGCCCAGCTCGCGCGCCGAGGACTCGAGCAGGTCGAACCGGTCGGCAACCTCCTCGAAGACCAGCTCCGTGAGCAAGCCGCCGATCGGGCACGGGAGTTCCGCGAGCACGTCGCCGTGCGCGACGGCGACCTGTCCTCCACCGATCTCCGCGAGCCGTCGGACGGCCACGGCCATGTCCTCGTCGTCGACGCCGAGCGCCACGATGTTGTGCGCGTCGTGTGCGTGCGTCGAGGCGAGCGCGCCGCGCCGGATCCCGAACCCCCGTGCGAACCCGACACCGATCCTCCCCGTCTTCGCGTGCCGTTCGACGACCGCGAGCTTGGCGAGATCGCGATCCGGGTCGGCGACGCTGCGCCCGCCGCGTACCAGCGCGTCGTCCTCGAGCGCATCCGTCACGATCTGACCCGGGCGGACGCCGATCACGCGAACGCGATCCGCGGCGGGAACCGCGAAGTCCTCGGTCGTGAGCTCAGGCACGTGCACGGTACCTCGCATCCAGTCCGGCATCGGGGGAGGTGACCCGATCTCGAGCGCCCGTCCGTCCTCCGCGACCAGCAGGCCGCGCTTCCAGACACGCGCGGGCGCGAACCGCTGGAGGTCATCGAGCAACACGATGTCGGCGAGCGAGCCCGGAGCGATCGCACCGTAGCGATGCAGGCGGTGGTACCGGGCGGCGTGCAGCGTGGCCATCACGAGGGCGTCCTCCGCGGGGCAGCCGAGGGCGACGGCTCGTCGCAGCACCGCGTCCATGTGTCCCTCGTCGCGGAGGTCGTTGGGTTCTCGATCATCGGTGCACAGCAGGCAGTTCCGAGGGCCGTGATCGCGGACGAGCGGCAGGAGCGCCTCGAGGTTGCGGGCAGCGGATCCCTCTCGGAGCATGATCCACATCCCGAGACGACGCTTCTCGAGCGCCTCCTCCTGCGTCGTGCACTCGTGGTCGCTCGCCGGGCCCGCCGCCACGTAGGCGTTCAGGGCGGGGCCCGACAGCCCCGGCGCGTGACCGTCGATGTGCCGGTCTCCTGCGTCGTAGGCCGCCTCGATCTTCGCGAGGGCGACCGGGTCGCCCCGAGCCACCCCGGGGAAGTCCATCATCTCGGCAACACCGAGCGCTCGCGGCTCCTCACGGAGGAAGGCGGCGATCTCCTCGGGGGTGACGGTTGCCCCACTGGACTCGAATCGGCTCGCCGGCACGCAGCTGGAGACCATCACGAAGACGTCGATCGGTACGTCATCGATCCGCCGGAGGAGTTCCCGGACCCCGGCCAGGCCGAGGACGTTCGCGATCTCGTGCGGATCGATGACCGCTGTCGTCGTCCCGTGGGGCAGGACGGCGCGCGCGAACTGATCCGGCACGAGCTTGGTGGACTCGACGTGCAGGTGTCCGTCGATGAAACCGGGCACGAGGATCCCGCCCTCGACATCCACGGTTTCGGTTCCCTCGTACCGCCCGAGGCCCGCGACGTGTCCTCCCGAGATCGCGACGTCGACCTCGAGGAACTCGTTCGTGAAGACGGAGAAGACGCGGCCTCCGGTCAGGACCAGGTCCGCGGCCTCCTCGCCCCGCGCCACCGCGAGCCGTCGCGACAGCTCTTCGGTGCGAGCACGGCGGGTGCCCGGCTCGTGCGTCGGTCCCGGGAGCATCTCTCCCAGCCTACCCGGCCGCTCCGTCGTGCCTGGTAGACTCGTTGACAAGGACCGGCGAGCGCCGTTCCTGTGAAGTTCGCCTCTCCGGTGCTCCTGTGCGCGAAGGGTCGGACTTCGGACCCGCCGTGACGTCGATGATCGCGGCCACGCAGCCCCCAGAGCAGGAGAACCGGATGACCACCACCACACCTTCGTTCCGCGAATTCGACGTGGACGACGCCGTGATCGAGGCCCTCGCCCAGCGCGGTGCCGTCGCACCCTTCCCGATCCAAGCCGAGGTCCTTCCGGACGCCACGGCCGGCTACGACGTGCTCGCGAAGTCGCAGACCGGCTCGGGCAAGACGCTCGGGTTCGCGATCCCGATCGTGCAGCGGTTGACGCCCGACTCGCCGACGCCGTCCGCGCTCGTGCTCGTCCCGACCCGTGAGCTGGCCGTCCAGGTCGCGGAGGAATTCGAGGGGATCGCCGGCGCGCGCGGACTCCAGGTCGCGCTGGCCTACGGCGGAACCCGCGTGAACGACCAGGGCAAGCGCGCCGGTTCCTCGCAGATCGTGATCGCCACCCCCGGCCGGTTGCTCGACCTCGCCGAGCGCAGGTTCATCAAGCTGGACAGCATCTCGACCCTCGTCCTCGACGAGGCCGACCGGATGCTCGACATGGGGTTCCAACCGCAGGTCGATCGGATCGTTCGGCAGCTCCCGAAGAGGCGTCAGACGATGTTCTTCTCCGCGACGCTCGACGGTGCGGTCGGGCGCATGGCGAGCGCCTACACACGCGACGCGCGTCTGCACGAGATCGAGGCGCCGAAGCAGACGGTCGAGGCCGCCGATCACCGCTTCATCCCCGTCGGCACCCACGACAAGGTCGACGCGCTGCTCGAGGTCTTGTCCGGAGACGACCGCAAGCTCGCGCTCGTGTTCGTCCGAACCAAGCGCGGGGCCGACCGGCTCGTCGGCAAGCTCAAGGCGAAAGGGCTCAAGGTCGCTGCACTGCATGGCGATCTGAGCCAGCCGGTGCGCGAACGCACGCTGCAGCAGTTCGAGGCCGGCAAGATCGACGTCCTGATCGCGACCGACGTCGCCGCTCGCGGTCTCGACCTCGACGACATCTCACACGTGATCAACTTCGACCCGCCCGAAGACGACAAGGGCTATGTCCACCGCGTCGGTCGCACGGCGCGAGCGGGACGTTCGGGCAGCGGCATCACCCTTGTGACACCGGAGCAGCAGGGCGACGTCAGCCGTGTCGCGGCACGCCTCGACCTCCACAGCGAGTTCGAGGAGGAAGGCATGAAGGTCGCTCCTCCGCGTGTCGTGTTCTCCGGCAGCACCCGCGGTCGCCGTTCGGGCCTGCGCAAGCCGACCCGCCGCAAGTTCTGACGCGAGCCCGGCCGCTCGTCAGGTAGCCAGGCCGTTGCGGAGCGCGTAGCTGACCGCCTGCGCGCGGTCTTTCACCCCGAGCTTGCGAAGCACCCCCCGCACGTGCGTCTTCACGGTGTCCTCGCTGATGAACAGTGCCCCGGCGATCTCGCGGTTGTTCAACCCCTTCACGAGCTGCTCGAGCACGTCGCCCTCTCGGCGGGTGAGTCCTTCGTGCACGCCAGGCCACGAGTCGCCCGTGCGCATCGATGCGGCGCGGAGCGCGATCTGCCCGCCGAGGGAGGGATCGATCACGACCTCACCCGCCTGGACGCTGCCGAGGATCCGAACGAGGTCCTCCGGACTCGCTTTCTTCAGCATGTAGCCGCGGGCGCCGGCACGGAGCGCTTCGAACACGTACTGCTCGTCCTCGTAGACCGTGAGGAACACGACGTGCACGTCGGGGAACCGCTCTCCGATCGCACGGCAGATGTCGAGCCCGCTCTCCTTCTGGAGCCGGAGGTCGAGAAGGACGACCTGGGGCTGCTCCCGTTCGATCTCGGCGAATGCGCCCGCTCCGTCCTCGGCCTCGCCGACGATGCGCACCTCCTCGATCCCGTCCAGCATCGCGCGCAGGCCTTCGCGCACGACCCGGTGGTCGTCGACGATCACGAGCGAGATCGGGTCGTCGCTCATGTCGCGTTCCACCCCTGCACTTCGCTCCGCCCGTCCTCGCGCGACCGGCCGGGTCGCTGTGGGTGCTCGGCGGGGGACCGTCGCCCGGATGCCGGCGGCGGATCGGCAGGCGGTGGCTGCGGGACGCGGAGCTCGAGGATGGTTCCGTCCCCCGGGCGGCTGCGGACGTCGATGCGTCCGCCGATCAGGTCGGCGCGTTCGGACATGCCGAGCAGACCGAACGACGTCTCGGGGCGCCTCGACCGATAGTCGCGAACGTCGAATCCCGTTCCGTCGTCGGTCACGCGCAGCAGCACCTGTTCGTTCTCGACCGTCAGGGTGACCGCGACGTGCGAGGCGTCCGCGTGCTTCCACACGTTGTTCAGCGCCTCCTGGCAGATCCGATAGACGGCGACCTCGTGGTGGTTCGGGAGCGTGATCGCGTCGTCGACGTCGAGCTCGAACGCGGTCTCGTCCTCGAGCGAGCGCGCGACGAGTGCCTTGAGCGCCGGCCCGAGGCCGAGGTCGTCCAGCGTGGTCGGACGCAGGTCCTGGATCGCCCACCGCGCCTCCTCGAGCGCCGCGTCGACCATCTCCTGGGCTCGTGCGAGCTCGGTCTCGGCGCGTTCGGGGTCGCCCATGTGGCGGCGAAGCGCCTGGAGCCGGTACCAGGCGGAAACGAGCTGCTGGGTCACGCCGTCGTGGATCTCGCTGGCGAGCCGCCGCCGCTCCTCTTCCTGCGTTTCGATCGTTCGCCGGACGAGGTCTGCGAGTGCTCCCTCCTTCTCCTCGAGAGCTCGGAACACGTTCGCGTGCTCGATCGCGGCGGCGACGAGCGAGGAGGTCGAACGGAGGAACTCGACGTCCCGGTCGGAGAAGTCGCGACGCTCCCGTGCATGGACGTTGAACGCGCCGACGAGCGAGCCGCTGCGGGAGACGAGCGGCACCGACAACAGGGAGGTGAACTGCTCACCCCGCAACTCGGGGATGTATTTGTAGCGCGGGTCGGAGAACTTGTTCTCCGGGATGATCACGACCTCGCGGTGCTCGGCGACCCAGCCCGCGACGCCTTCGCCGATCCCGAGCACGACCTGGTCGACCGCACCCCGGAAGCCTTCCGAGGCGGCGCGCAGCGTGAGCACCTGCCGCTGCTCGTCGTAGAGATGGAGGAAGCAGGCGTCGCCGCGCGTGGCGGCCATCACGAGGTCGATCGTCTCGTCGAGCACGATATCGAGGTCGAGGCTGGACGAGATCGTCTCGATCACACGGTGCAGGATCCGGTTCTCCGCCTCGATCTGTTCGTAGGCGATCGGCATGCCCCGTAGCGTACGCGGGAGGCGGTCGGGTCCGGTAGGTCGGGAACGACCTCAGGCGGTCGCGTCGACGACGCGCATCCCCTGGCGCCGGTGGCGAGCGGTGATGTCCTCGGCCGGGACGGGCTTGGAGAAGTAGAAGCCCTGTCCGAGCAGGCAGCCGTGGTCGAGCAGGAACTTCCATTCCTCCTCGGTCTCGATGCCCTCGGCGAGCGGGGTCATCCCCAGGGAGCCGGCCAGCGCGATCATCGCCGAGACCATGCTCCCCGCGTTGCGATCCTTGTCGACGTCCCGCACGAACGCGCGGTCGATCTTCAGGATGTCGACCGGCAGGTGCTTCAGCCGTGACAGGGACGAGTAGCCCGTACCGAAGTCGTCGATCGCGAGGCGTAGCCCGCGGTCGTGCAACTCGTTGAGGATCCGCTGCGTCCGGTCCGGGTCGATCATCGCCGTCGACTCGGTGATCTCCACGACCACGTTGCCGGGCTCGACACCGGTGGCCTCGAGGCGGTTCATGATCTTCTCGGCGAGGTCGGGCTGCCACATCTGCCGCGGCGAGAGGTTGAATCCGAGCTCGAGCCGAAGGTCGTGGTCGCGCCAGATCGTGTCCTGGCGCGCCACCTCCTCGACGACCCAGTCACCGATCGCCTCGATCAGACCCATCTCCTCGGCGAGCGGGATGAACTCGCCGGGCGGGATCAGGCCGCCGTTCGGATCGGGCCAGCGGATCAGGGCCTCGACGCCGACCATCTCCGCTCGGTCCAGATCGACGATCGGCTGATAATGCAGCTCCCAGTCCTGTTGCTCGACGGCCTTGCGCAGACGCGTGGTCAGCGACAGGCGGGTCATCGCGTCGCCCTCGTCCTCGGTGTGGAACGACATCCCGCCCGGGCCGATGCGCTTGCTTTGGTGCATCGCTTGGTCGGCGTGCTTCAGCAGGGTCCCTGCGTCCTGGGCATCTGCCGGGAACAGGCTCACCCCCACGCTCGCCGAGACGTAGACCTCCGTGCCGTCGAGCAGGAACGGGTCGTCCAAGGCTTGCTGCACGCGCGCAGCGACCGATTCTGCGACGATCGTGGCGCTGTCGCCGATCTCCGCGACCCCATCGGGCGTCCGGTCGAGGTCGGACAGGAGCAGGAGGAATTCGTCTCCACCCTGACGGGCGACGAGGTCGGTCTCGCGGGTGGCCTCACGCAGACGATCCGCGAGCTGGCGGAGCAGCTCGTCGCCCGCCTCGTGGCCCAGTGAGTCGTTCACGAGCTTGAAGTCGTCCAGGTCGGTCGTCACCACGGCGACCGCAGCCTCGTGCCGGCGGGCACGGGCGATCGCGAGCTCGAGGAGCTCCTCGAACATGACCCGGTTCGGCAGGCCCGTGAGCTTGTCGTGGTAGGCGAGGAAGGCGGCCTTGTCCTCGGCCTCCTTGCGCTCGGTCATGTCCAGCATCACGCCCTGGACCTGCGCGGGAGCTCCGTTCTCGTCGCGGATCACGACCGCGGAGTCGCGGAACCACACGATCTGTCCCTCGCGGCCGATCAGCCGGTACTCGAACTCGAAGCTCTCGCCCGAGTCACGACCCGCCACGTAGCGCGCCAACGTCTCGTCACGGTCGTCGGGATGCAGCATCCGGAACCAGAGCTCCGGATCGTCGGTGTACTCCCGGGGCGTCACCCCCAGCAGCTCCTCGATCTGGGGACTCACGAACGAGGTCGTCATCGCATCGTCGATCTCGTCGATGTAGACGATCGCGGGGATGTCCTCCACGATCGCCTTGTACTTCTTCTGAGTCTCGGCGAGCTGGCGCTGCGCCTCCTTCAGGTCGGTCACGTCGAGCATCACGCCCTGCCAGTACTTCGCCCGGCCCGTGGTGTCTCGGATCTGCACCGCGTGATCGCGGATCCAGACCCAATGGCCGTCGCGTGCCCGGAGCCGGTACTCGATAGCGAAGTCCTCGCCCGTCGCGTTCGAACGCTCGTGCTCAACGATCACCCGGGGGCGATCGTCGTCGTGGAGCATGTTCAACCACAGGTCGGGGTCCGACATCCACTCGTGCTGGGTGATCCCGAGCACCTCGAGTGTCTGAGGACTCGTGTAGAGGTTCGAGGAGATGTCGTTGATCTCGTCGACGTAGACGATCGCGGGCAGGCGCTCAGCCAGTGCTCGGTAGCGCTGCTGGAGCGTGGCGACGAGGTCGGTGAGCTCCTGCGGCGAGGTCTCCGCACTCACGGGCTCCAGCGCCGGCCCCCCGATCGGGAGCGACACGATGTCGATCTGTGGATCTCCGGCTGCGCCGGGTTCGGGCATCTCCGCCGCCATGCAGTCGCCTTTTCCCTCTTCCGGTACGTCGCAGCGCACACGACGCCTCGTGCGTGCTGTGATTCGTATCGGCCCCCTCCGAGCCCGCCTTGACGGGCCGTTCAGGGGTGAGCGGGGGGTTTGTGCAGGTGAGGCGGCCTAGCGGTTCGGGCGGAGCCGGGGGAGACCGTTCGACCTGCGCACCTCTCCTGCCCGCGGGACCCCCGGCCGAAGCAACGGACGTGACCTGCGCGAACGCGTCCGCGCGGGACTAGCAGCCGCGCTCGTCGGGAAGCATCGGCCGTGGGATCAGCGCGGAGCGCCTTCCGTCACTGACCCAGGGGGTGAGCGTCGTCGCCCGGTCGAGCTCGGGCAGAACGGCTTCGAGGTTCGCGCCCTCGACGACCCCGCAGGAGAACCCGCCGGGAACGGGGGTGACCGCGATCTCCGACAGCGGCTCGTCGAGGGGCCAGGGCACCGATTCTTGTGGGACCTGGGCGTCGCCCCGGTAGCGCCCGACGAACAGGCGGACGGCCGCCGGCGTGAAGGGGACCTCGGGACCGATCGAGCCGTCGGGCAACCAACGCTGCAGGTCGAACAGGTCGTTCTGGAGGTCGCCGAGGGCACGCCGGTCCCGCCGCTCGCTCTCGGACATGCCCGATGCGTCGTCGCCGATGCCGAGCGCGTAGACCGAGACGACGTGGGCCTTTCCACCGGCGACGACGGTGAAGGTCGTGGTGGGGGCGTCGGTCACCTGCATCGAGGTGTACGAGCGATCCTGTCCGAGCAGTCCGGCCGCCTCGGCTCGCTGCAGGATCGCCTGCACCCCCGCCTCGTCGATCGATCGCTGCACGAGAGGCGTCATCGCCGGTGGGGGGTAGATCTCGATCTGCGGACCGGTGACGATCATCGTTCCGTCGCCCATCAAGGAGAAACCCGGCACCGCCGAGAGCGCGTAGTCCACAGGGACGAACCCGCCCTCGGTGCTCACCCGGAGCACGAGGTCGCCGGCGCCCGTCGGATGGTCGATCGTCTCCGTGCCACCGTCCCCGGTCGGGACGGAACCACAGGCGGCCAGCACGAGCGCACCGGCGATCAGGACCGGGAGGATGCGTATGGTCGGGCGCATGGGTCGTTGGACGAGACGGGGACCCGACCCGGTTCCCGTCACCTGGCGCTCATCCGTCGGAACGGGCCACACGCTCGGCGATCCCGCCGAGGATCACCTCGAGCCCGAACGCGAAGTTCGCCTCGGGGTCACGATCGGCCATCGAGGGAAGGAACCTCGCGAGCGAGGGGAACGCCTCGGACATCGCAGCGAGCACGTCTTCGGTCGTGGCGGCCTTCCGCGTCTGTGCTTCGCTCGACAGGAATCCGCTGACCTCGTTGGTCACGAAGCCCAGCGTGTAGCCCACGAACAGGCAGTAGGCGTTGACCACGTCCTGATCCGACAGTCCCGTACGTTGGAGCACGGCCAGCGTCCGGTCAATCGGCCGCAGCGCCTCGGGACTCCGGAACGGGGCGCGGCTGGCCGTGAACAGCTTGACTCCCTCCGGGTAGGCGAGCAGGACCCGCCGAAAGCTCTGGGAGAGGACGCGCAGCTGCTCGAGGGGATCTCCGCCCGGATCCTGTGGAACGTCCATCTCGCGGAGGATCTGCTCGCTCATCGCGGTGAGCAGATCGTCCTTGTCCTGCACATGGTGGTACAGGGACATCGCCTCGACGCTGAGCCGGCGTCCGAGCCGGCGCATCGTTACCGCCTCGAGTCCTTCGGTGTTCATGACGTAGAGTCCGGCGATCACGATCCGCTCCCGGGTCAGCGGTGCCCTCGGGGCCGCTTCTTCAGCGATCGTCGCGGGTCGGTCGGTCACGGGGTCGCCTCTCGTTCCCAACAGCCAGTGCTGCAGCGTGTTTGACAGCTTACGTCGTCAGCCTATACTGACTGACACCGTAAGCTTACCGCGTACGTTCCTGCACGTCGATCACCGAAGGAGAGGAACCGGATGCGCCTGAACCCCGAGACGATGGCGCGCGCGAGCGCGCGACACCCCTGGCGAACGATCACGATCTGGGTGGTCGCGGTCGTTGCATTCGGCACTGCGTCCTCCGCCCTGCTCGGCGACGTGCTCACGCCGGACATCGAGTTCACGAACGACCCCGAGTCGGTTCGCGCGGGCGAGCTGATCGAAGCCAACGTGACCGGGGAGGAACAGGACACCGAGTTCTTCGTCGTCCTCGGCAACGGCACCCCGGTCGATGACCCCACGTTCACCTCGTACGTGTCCGACGTGCAGACCTCGATCGGCGCCCTCGGCGACGAGGTTGTCGGCGGCGACGTCGTGACGGTCTACGACCTGCAGGGTGCCGCCCAACAGGCTGCGACACCGCAAGAGGCGCAGGCGCTCGAGCAACGTGCGGCGAGCCTGGTCTCGACCGGTGGGGACGGAACGCTGATCCTCGTGCCGATCGCCGACAACACGGCGGAGGTCGTCGACGCGCTCAAGGGCGTGATCGAGGAGCACGAGCAGGCGGGGTTCGAACTGCTGCTCGCGGGCCCCGCGACCCTGAACGCCGACACGACCGAGATCGCGGAGGAGGACCTGCGCAAGGGAGAGGGCATCGGGCTGCTGTTCGCCCTGCTCGTGCTGATCGTGGTCTTCGGCGCCCTGCTCGCCGCGCTGCTCCCGATCTCGATCGCGTTCGTCTCGATCCCGATGGCCCTCGGTGCCGTCGCACTGATCGGGCAACTGTTCGAGTTCAACATCTTCACGCAGAACATGGCGACGATGATCGGTCTGGCGGTCGGGATCGACTATTCCCTGTTCATCGTCGCGCGCTATCGCGAGGAGCGTCGCAAGGGGTTCGATCCGATGGGTGCGATCGGCGCGACGGGGGCAACCGCGAGCCGCGCGGTCTTCTTCAGCGGACTCACGGTCGTGTTCGCGCTGCTCGGCATGTTCCTGATCCCGACCACGATCTTCCGCAGCATGGCGGCCGGTGCGATCCTCGTCGTCCTCGCTTCGATGCTCGCGTCGCTGACGCTGCTCCCGGCGATGTTGTCCCTGCTCAAGGACCGGATCAACTGGCCGCGCCTGACCCGGCGATCGCGCCAGCTCGGTGACCCCGATCCCCAGGGTGGCTTCTGGGACCGCTTCACCCGCGGGGTGATGCGCGCGCCGGTCCTCAGCCTCGTGGTCTCGGTCGCGATCCTCGGCGGTCTCGGAGCGATCTACTTCACGATCGACGAGGGAACGACGCAGAGCGCCGCGTCGTTGCCGGACGACGTCGAATCCAAGCGCGCGTTCCAGGTTCTCTCGCAGGAGTTCTCCGCGGGCGGCCGGACCGACCCCGTGCAGATCTACGTCGAGGGCGATGTGCAGGACCCTGCGATCGCGGAGTCGATCGCCGCCCTCCAGGAGGAGATCGCCGGCATCGATGCTTTCGCCGAGGGCAGCGAGGTCGTTCCCGCCGACGACGGGCAGGCGGCGGTCGTCCAGGCGATCCCGGCCGGGGACGCCTTCGCGCTCGAGACGTTCGAGGCCGTGTCGGACCTCCGCGATCGTGCCGTGCCGGCGGCGTTCGGCGATACGGGAACGCTCGTGCTCGTCGGCGGAACCCCGGCGTTCTTCGCGGACTTCCTCTCGGTGGCCGACTCCTATCAACCGATCGTGCTCGCGTTCGTCCTCGGGATGTCTTTCCTGTTGCTGATGGTCGTGTTCCGCTCGATCGTCGTGCCGATCAAGGCCGTCATCATGAACCTGCTGTCGGTCGGTGCAGCCTACGGCGCGATCGTGCTCGTGTTCCAGCACGGATTCGGTATCGGCGCGTTCAACGCGATCGGGTTCCAGTTCCAGCAGGTCGAGGCGATCGAGGCCTGGATCCCGCTGCTGCTGTTCTCGATCCTGTTCGGTCTGTCGATGGACTATCACGTGTTCCTGCTGAGCCGGATCCGGGAGGAGTACGACAAGACCGGCGACAACGACGAGGCGGTCGCCTACGGTTTGCGGACGACGGCCGGCATCATCACCGGAGCCGCGCTGATCATGGTCGTGGTGTTCACCGCGTTCGCGGCGGGCCGGCTCGTACCGCTCCAGCAGATGGGGTTCGGGCTCGCGGTCGCGGTCTTCATGGATGCGACGATCGTTCGATCGGTCCTCGTGCCGGCGAGCATGAAGCTCCTCGGGGACCGCAACTGGTACTTCCCGCGCTGGCTCGAGTGGATCCCCACGGTGAGCGTCGAGGGCCACGAGCCCACCCTGCCCCCCACCGTCACCGGTGGGGGGCCGGATCGGGCCGGCAACGGTCAGGCGGAACGGGCCGTGAAGACCGACGACCGGGTCTAGGGGGCGCGCGGTTCACGCGCCGCGATCGTGAGGACGATAGGGTCGGGGCCGATGGGGCAGGTGCTCTCCGACCCGGAACTCGAGGCGGCCCGCGGTCGTCTGCGGCGGACGATCGGTCCGATCGGCGTGTGGAGCTTCGCGTTCGACGTGATGTCCGCGGATGACGAGGCGGCGACGGCACGGGCGATCGAAGACCAGGGGTTCCCCGTGCTGTGGATCCCCGAGGGCTCTGGGAGCAAGGAGGCGCTCGCACACGCCGGCCACCTGCTCAGTTCGACCGACCGGCTGGTCGTCGCGACGGGGATCGCGAACATGTGGGCCCGCGATCCCCAGGCGGCGGCGAGCGGTGCGCGCACCCTGGGCGAGGCCTACCCGGGCCGCTTCATCCTCGGGGTCGGCGCCGGTCACGGTTACTCCGCGGCGCCGCGTGGTTCCACCTGGGAGCGGCCCTTCACCCGCATGGCCGGGTACGTTGAGGCGATCGCCGAGGCACCCTACGGGGGTCCGCAACCCGAGCCGCCCGTCCCCCTGCTGCTCGCCGCGCTCGGTCCCCGCATGCTCGGGCTGGCGGCTGCACAGACCGCGGGAGCGCATTCCTACTTCGTTCCCGTCGCGCACACAGAGGTCGCTCGTCGGGCGCTGGGCCCCGATCCGTTCCTGGCGGTCGAGCAGACGGTGATCCCGCTGGCGGACGGGGATCGAGCGCTGGAGGTCGCCCGATCGTGGGCGCGCCACTACTTGGAGTTGCCGAACTACGCCGACAACCTGCGACGGCTCGGCTTCAGCGACGACGACGTGCGTTCCCCGGGGAGTGACCGACTCCTGGAAGCGACGATGGCGTGGGGTGGGGTCGACGCGATCGTCGAGCGCGTCCGAGCCCATCTGGACGCGGGTGCCGATCACGTCTGCGTGCAGGTGATCGAGGACGAGGACGGTGCGACGGTGCGGCTCGACGTCCTCGCGGAGGTGTTCGCCGCGCTCCGATGAGCGCGCTTCGTCGCGCAGCTATGCGGGGGGTGGGGTGCGGCGGCGCTGAGGATCGACGGCGCACGCCTCGGCACCGACGACGCCGCCGAGACACGTGCGGTGGTCGGCTGCGAGACGGTAGAGCCGTTCGGTGAGCGACGGCGCGCGATCGGCGAGCCACGCGAACGGCTCGCCGAGGGGAACCTCGTGGAGCACCGAGGCGACCGCGCGTCCGGCCGAGGTCAGCGTCCCGTCGGTCCTCACCGCATGCATCGATCCGATGCGTCGCTCCGGCGGGATCGCAGCCAGCAGCCGATCCCCTTCGGCCCCTTGGATCGGCGCGGCCCGGACGCGCCCGCGACGATCCCAGTCGAGGACGCGATCGGTGATCCACCGGCAGAGCCCGCAGTCCTCGTCGTAGAGCATGACCAGCCGTTCGGGTCTCTCCGCGTCCGCGCGCTCGGTTCCCATGGTGGCGATGCTACCGTCCGCGAAAGAACCCGACGCCCGCACGTGCAGCGGGACCGGCTACAGGGTTGTGAACCCCAGTCCCTTCTTGCGGATGCCCGCGATGATCTCGGGGAGCGCCTCGATCGTGGTGGCTGCATCTCCACCGCCGTCGTGCAGCAGGATCACCGATCCCGGCCGCACCCGGGCGAGCACGGTCTTCACCAGCTCCTTCGGGGAGGTCTTCGCCATCCAGTCGTGCGGATCGACGTCCCACAGGACCAGGCGCATCCCGTACGACCGGGCGATGTCGCGAACCTCGGCGTCCCAGCTTCCGCCCGGTGGCCGGAACAGGCCCGTGTGGATCCCGAGCCGGTCCAGGAGTGCATCGGTGTCGGCGATCTCGCGTTCCACCTTCTGGGTCGGCAGGGAGTCGAACGGGGGATCGTAGGGATGCGACCAGGAATGGCTGCCGATCTGCATGCCCATCGCCCGCGCACGGCGGACGAGCATCGGGTAGCGCTCGGCCCAGGAACCGACGACGAAGAAGGTCGCCTTCACCTTCATGCGCTCGAGGATCGAGAGGATCTTCGCGGTGTGGTTCGGCCACGGTCCGTCGTCGAAGGTGAGCGCGACCGCGTTCGGTTGCTCGATCGGGCCGACCCGCCGGATCGTCGAGCGAACGAGCAGGTTCGAGAGCTGCCCGCGAACGGTGGTGATGTCGGACGGTCCGCGACCGAGTGTGCGGGCGGGGTTGGGTGCCTGGAGCGTTCCGAGACGGCGGGTCGTGCGGACCGTGGGTTCGGTCTCGTCCTTGCCGTCGAGGACGTCGATCCGATCACCGTCGGCGAGCAGGACCCCACGCGAGGGCGGTTCGAGCCCGTTCAGGAGGATCCGTCCCGGGTCGTGCCGTCGCTGCAGGATCCCGCCATCGACGTCGAGCAGCCGCCCGTTCCGTGCCTCGAGGTGTTCGCTCGCGAGCAGCGAGCCGAACGTCGTTCCCTCGTCGACGAGCATCTGCTGCCCGTCGACCCGGATCGGGACCGGGGGCGGCCCACGGAATACGACGAAGGCGACGACGGCCGCGATCGCGAGCGCGAGCAGCGGCACGCCGACGAGCAACGCTCGACGAGGTGTCTTCGTGTCGGCCATGGCCATGGGAGGGTGCCGGTCCATCTTCCCCGAGACGTCAACCACCCGCCGCCGGTTCCCTCCGGCGGCCGTGTGATCGGGCCCGTATGGGACCATGCTCCTCATGGCACGCGGTCCGCTCGATCGTCCCGCCGTGAAGGTCCCGGTGCTCGCCGTGGGCGATGCTCTGGCACTGATCGCGTTCGTCCTGCTGGGACTGCGCAGCCACGACGCCAGCTCGACGGCCGCCGCCGTTGCCCGTACGGCGGTCCCCCTGGTCGGCGCATGGTTCGCGATCGCCCTCGTCGCCGGAACCTACCGGCAGCCCGGGAGGCGCACGCTCGTGTTGACGTGGGCGGTGAGCGTGCCGGTCGCGGTTGCGGTCCGCACGCTGGTGCTCGGACATCCCTCGGGCACCGACCTCGTGGTCTTCCTCGCCGTGACCCTCGCGATGACGGGCGTGCTCCTCATGGGATGGCGCCTGCTGGCTGCGATCCCAGGGGTCCGGCGTCCGCGCCGTCGCTCGGACTCGGCCGGGGCCGCGTAGGTCCGTTCCATGACGACCTCTTGGATCGAGGCGCCGCCCCCCGGGGATCGGCGCAGCTTCTGGCTCGAGGAGGCGCTCGCCGCCGATCGTGGTGCGCCGTGTCCCCCCCTCGAGAGGCGGATCGGCGCGGACGTCTGTGTCCTCGGCGGTGGTTTCGCCGGCATGTGGGCGGCCTACGAGCTGACCGAGCGGGAGCCCGGGCTGCGTATCGTTCTGCTCGAGCAGGACATCTGCGGTGGGGGAGCCAGCGGACGCAACGGGGGGTTCTTCTCCTCGTCATGGCATGAGTTCCCGGAACTGTGCGGCCTGTTCGGGCTGGAGGAGGGCAGGCGGTACGCGACGGCGCTCGCGGAAGAGGTGGACGAGGTCGGGAGATGGCTCGACCGGCACGGGATCGATGCGTGGTTCCACGCGGAGGGCGTCATGGCCGTCCGCACCGGCTCGTGGCAGGAGGGCGACCCGGACCAGGGTCCGGCCGCGTTCGCCGTTCGCAACGGCCGGCCGGACGCGATCCGGCCTCTGACCCTCCCGCAGGCGCGAGCGATCGCCGATTCCCCGAGGATCACGAGCGCGACGTTCACTCCCGCGAATGCGATCTGCCAGCCGGCACGGCTCGCGCGCGGACTCCGTCGTGTGCTGCTCGAGCGTGGCGTCGCGATCTTCGAGGGAACGCGCGCGATCTCGCTCGAGGAGGGCACGCCGACGATCGTTCGCGCCGAGCGCGGAGCGGTGCGTGCCGATCACGTCGTGCTGACGATCGGAGCCTGGGCGGCTGCCTGGCCCGGGTATCGGACCGCGTTCGGCAACATCGCCGACTACATGGTCGTCACCGAACCGATCCCCGATCGGATCCGGGACGACCTGGGCTGGACCAGCTGGACGGGTCTCGCCGACGGCCGGGATCTCCTCTACTACCTGCGGCGGACCGACGATGGACGGCTCGCGATCGGTGGCGGATCCACGGGGGTCGTGTGGGGCGGTTCGATCGGCCGCCGGGCGACCCACGATCGTCGCGTCGCCCAGCAGGCGGCACGGGGTCTCGTGTGGTTGTTCCCGCAGTTGGAGGGCGTTCGCTGCACGCACGCGTGGGGTGGACCGATCGACATGACGCCCACGTTCGTTCCGTTCTTCCATACGCGCGCATCCGGCAACGTGCACGCGGGGCTCGGGTTCTCCGGTCACGGGCTCGCCCAGACCAAGCTCGGCGGGCGGATCCTCGCCTCGCTCGTCCTCGGTTCGCAGGACCGGTGGTCGACGATGCCCGTCGTCGGTGCGCCGATCGGGACGGCACCGCCCGAACCACTGCGTTGGCCGCTCGTCCGGCTGGCCGTCTGGGGGATGGAGTCCGGCGATCGGGCGGACGAGCGCGGGCGGGGGCGCGGGCCGGTCGCCCGGGCGCTCCAGGTTGCACCGCTGGCCTACCGCGAGGCCCTGATCGCCCGGCGGCGACGCGGGCGGGATCGGGTCAGTCGTCCGTGAGCTCGTCGCGGACCGGCTCACCCACGTCGATCGTGCTCGAGGGCGTGACCGGCGGCACGTGAGGATTTCCCCCCGGGCCCACCTGCTGCGTCCGGCGCTGATACTCGCGGAGCCGGTAGCGGAACCAGTAGTAGCCCAGCAGCGCGATCGTGGCGACGGCGAGGACCGCGCCCAGGACCAGCACGAAGGCGACCTTGAGGACGGTTCCGAGCACGCCGAAGATCGCGGCGAGCAGCAACAGCACGACGATGAACAGGAGCACGGACCGATCCTACCGCCGAGCGTGAGAACCGTGGTTGCGCCCGGATCGGGCGGTATCCGATTTCGACCGGCGCGGGTGCCTGCGGCATACTCCCCGCCATGGAGGAACCGGCGGCTCCACGCGACCTCCCGTTCGCCGATCCGATCGCGAGCGGTGTTCTCGGCGGTCGGATCGCGATCGTCACCGGTGGCGGAACGGGGATCGGTCGGGCCACCGCCAGTGCGCTCGCGCGTGCGGGCGCGTCCGTCGCGATCTGTGGGCGTCGTGAGGAACCGATCCGGGAGGTCGAGCGCGAGCTGACGGCTGCGGGGACGGCTTGCCTCGCCCTGGCGACCGATGTCCGGGAATCCGAACAGGTCGACGCGTTGCTCGATGCTGTCGATGAGCGGTTCGGTCGTGTCGACATCCTGGTGAACAACGCCGGCGGGCAGTTCGCCGCGGCGGCCGAGGAGACCTCGACGAAGGGCATGCGCGCGGTGCACCGGCTGAACGTGGACGCCGTCTGGGACGTGACGACGAAAGTCGCGAACCGATGGATGATCCCTCGGCGTCGCGGCGTGATCTTCGCGATCGGGTTCAGTCCTCGGCGCGGGATCCCGCAGATGGTGCACTCGTCGATGGCACGGTCCGCGCTCGAGACCCTCGCGTCGGGCCTGTCCCTGGAGTGGAGCCGCTTCGGGGTCCGCGCGATCTGCATCGCCTGCGGGCTGATCGCCAGCGAAGGACTCGAGGGGTACGGGGGTTCGGAGGTCGTTAAGGAATGGGCGTCCCAGGTTCCGCTCGGCCGCGCAGGCTCGGTCGACGAGGTCGCGGCCGCGATCGCGTTCCTGTCGACCGATGCAGCCGGGTACATCACCGGTACGACCGTCATGATCGACGGCGGCGCCGACGCGTGGGGACTGGGCTTCTCCCCTCCCGTGCCGGACGGGTAGGCTTTGGAGTCTCGGAGTGCGGAAGAACGCCGTGGGAACCAGACCAAGAGGAGGCACCCCGATGGCCGAGGAGCTGAAGATGTCGATCGCCGGCGAGTGGACCGATGCGCTCGACGGCAAGCGGTTCGACGTGTTCAACCCCGCGACCGGCGAGGTCGTCGCTACCGTCCCCGACGCCCAGCCGGCCGACGTGGACCGAGCCGTCGGGTTCGCGCGCTCGGTGTTCGACGACGGAGCGTGGTGGCCCCGGACCTCCGAGCGCGACCGCGGGCGGATCCTCCTGCGCGCCGCCGAGATCATGCGCCGGGAGCTCGAGCGACTCGCCGAGCTCGAGACGATCGATTGCGGCAAGCCGATCGGCGAGGCGCGCGACGACCTCGAAGAGGTTGCCTTCATGTTCGAGTACTACGGGGGCTGGGCGACGAAGATCGACGGCTACATCCCGCCGGTCGGTCCCGATGCCCTCTCGCTCGTCGTGAAGGAGCCGACCGGTGTCGCGGTCGGGATCACCCCGTGGAACTACCCTATGCCGATGGCGGTGCAGAAGATCGCTCCGGCGATCGCCGCCGGGTGCGTGTTCATCCTCAAACCCGCCGAGCAGACGCCGCTGACCGCCCTCGAGATCCCGAAGATCCTCGAGGAGGCCGGGCTGCCGCCCGGCGTGCTGCAGGTGATCACCGGATTCGGGGAGACGGCAGGCGCCCCGTTGGTCACCGATCCGCGCGTCGACAAGGTCGGGTTCACGGGCTCGCGCGATGTCGGCAAGATCATCATGCGTTCCGGTGCGGACACGCTGAAGCGCGTCACGCTCGAGCTCGGGGGCAAGTCGCCCAACATCGTGTTCGCCGACGCCGACTTCGACGCGGCGATCGAGGGATCGGCGAACGGGATCTTCTGGAACCAGGGCGAGATCTGCTCGGCGGGCTCGCGCGTTTTCATCCAGAAGGAGATCTACGACGACGCCCTCAGCGCGCTCGTGGACAGGGCGAACGCGGTGAAGGTCGGTGACGGGGCCGATCCCGACACGACGATGGGTCCGCTCGTATCGAAGGAGCAGCAGGAGCGGGTGCAGCACTTCATCGACATCGGACAGAAGGAGGCGAAGCTCGCCGCCCAGGGAACCGTGCCCGGCGACGGAAAGCTCGCGGCGGGGTACTTCGTTCCGCCGACGATCTTCGCCGACGTCGAGAACTCCGCGACGATCGCGCAAGAGGAGATCTTCGGTCCGGTGATGACGGTGATCCCGTTCGAGACGACCCAGCAGGTGATCGAGCTGTCGAACGACAACCCGTACGGGCTCGCCGCCGCCGTGTGGACCTCCGACGTGAAGAAGGCGATCAACACCGCGCGCTCGCTCCGTGCCGGCATCGTGTGGATCAACGACACGCAGCCGGCCCCGACGGAAGCTCCGTGGGGCGGCTACAAGCAGTCGGGGATCGGCCGCGAGCTGGGCAAGGAGGGCGTCTCGGACTACATGGAGGAGAAGCACATCTACTTCAACCTCGCCGAGGACGCCTAAGGGACGGGTGGAGAGCCGGGGTACCAACCCGGAGCGGCGCGAGCGCGTGTTGCGCGCTGCTGCGGCCGCGATGGCTGAGCGAGGCTTCGCCGAGACGCGGATCGCCGACATCGCCGACCGCGCCGGGATGAGCCCCGGGCACGTGATGTACTACTTCTCCTCGAAGGAGGAGCTGCTCCTCGAGGCGCTTCGGTGGAGCGAGGACTCGCAGTTCTACGCGACCCTGGCCGCCGAGCTCGACCGCTCGTCCGACCCCCCCGCGCGGTTGGCCCGGTTCCTGGAGCTCTCGATGCCCGTGGGGGCGGGTGACGAGCAATGGACCCTGTGGCTAGAGCTCTGGGCGCGGGCGGTCCACGATCCGTCGATCGTCGCGCGTCTCGAGGAGCGCGACGCCCACTGGAACGCCGCGCTCGCGACGATCGTCCGGGAAGGGATCGGGGTCGGCGCGTTCCGCGAGGTCGACGTCGAGGGTTTCGTCGAGTGGGTCTCGATGCTCGTGACCGGCTACGCCGTGCAGATCACGGCGGGGATGCCCGGCTACCCACGGGCGCACGCGGTGTCGGTATGCTTGCGCGCCGCCTCGGAACGGCTGGGCGTGGCTCCCGGCGCCGCCGGAACCTAGCCGCCGAGCTGCCGGCCCATCACCTGGCGCCACTCCTCGTTGAAGTTGTAGAGGAAGCGGTCCTGGCGCGGGTAGACGCCCTGCTTGAACGCCCGCGAACCGACGCCGGTCTGTGCGCGCTCGACGATGCCCCAGTCCTGCTTGGAGATCAGGTCCCAGAACTCGACGACCGGCTCGGGCGTGAAGTTCGGGTCGGCGATCGTCTCGGGGCGGAACAGGAACTCGGACACGACCGTCGTGTGGTTGGGTCCGGTCGGATAGCCGATGTAGTACATCACGCAGTCCGGGTGCAGGTTCAGCATCAGGTTCGGGAACTCGTAGGAGCCGTAGTACATCTTGTAGTCGTCCTCGAGCAGGTCCGGCAGCTTGGGCAACGCGCTCTCGCCCGTCGCGGTGAAGCTGGTCGCGCCCTCCATCATCCAGTTGCCATCGTCGCGGGTCTCGCCATCCCACACTTCGCCGAAGCGGAACAGGGGAACCACCTGCACGAGCTCGGGGTGAACGGTGGGACAGTGGAGGCACTCGTTGTAGTTCTCGACGACGATCTTCCAGTTCGCTGCGACCTCGTAAACGATCCGCGCGCCGATCCGCAACTCCTCCATCTTGAAGCGCTCGAACGCGGTGATCGATTCGGCGCCGTGGGTGAGCGCGTCCATCAGCGGGCGCGGCTGCTCCGCGAGGCTGACCCACAGGAACCCCGCGTACTCCTCGACCGCGAAGCCGTGCAGCGGGTAGCGCGACCGGTCGAAGGATTCGTCCTCCTGCACGTTCGGCGTGCCGATCAGGTTCCCGTCGAGATCGTAGGTCCACGCGTGGTAGGGGCACTTGAAGGCCTTCTTGACCGCGCCGCACCCCTCGTCGAGGAACTTCGTCCCTCGGTGGCTGCACACGTTGTAGAAGCCGTGCAGGACTCCCTCGCGGTTGCGGGCGATAAAGATCGACTCGCCGGCGAGGTCGCGGACGAGGTAGTCGCCGGGGTTGGCGACCTCCTCGCTGCGGCCGAAGCAGACCCAGTCACCCCACCAGATCTTCTCGCGCTCGGCCTGCCAGATGTCCTCGCTCCGGTAGTCCTCGGCGCCGAGCGTGGGACGGGGGGTCCAGTCGTCCTCGTCGTAGCGGATCCGGTCGTCATGCTGGTCCAACATCCGGGTGCCTCCTCGTCCGTTCAGCTTGCCTGCTTCATCTCACGACGGTGCGCACGACGGTGCGTGCGACGGTGCGTGCGAGAACGCGCTCGGCAAGATTAGAACAGTCATTCTAAGTTCGTGCAGGATACACCGGCCGCCGGGGACCTGGGAAGGGGCGGCCGGCCCCGTTCACGTGCGGACCGAGGCGCCGTGACGGAGGCGATCCAGGATGCCGCAGGCGGCGACCCCGAGCGTGCTCATCGCGATCACGCCCATCGTCAGGCGCAGACCGCTGCTCTCGGCGAGCAGGCCCATGATCGGCGGTCCGATCACGAACCCCGTGTAGCCGACGGTGCTCATGCCAGCCACGGCGCTCGCCGGATCCTGGTCGGTCCGGTCCGCGAGTCCGAACGCGGCCGGCGCCGCGGCGGAGATGAAGAACCCGAGGATCAGGAACCCGATCGCCGCCACGAGCGGGCTCGAGGTGAGGGTCGCGATCACGCCTCCGACGAAGGCGCCGGCGCCGGACACGAGGATCGTGCGGTCGTAGCCGAGTCCGAAGAGCAGCTTGCCCGCGGTGAGCCTGCCCACGGCGATCGCGAGGCTGAAGGCGGCGAAGGCGGCCCCGGCGACGAACGCCGTCGATCCCAGGGTCTTGCGCACGTAGGTGCCCGACCACACGTCCATCGAGCCTTCGACGAAGAAGGCGAACATGATCACGAGGGCGGGGAGCAGCAACCTCGGAGCGCGGCGCAGGACGCCGAGCGAGAACCCGCTCTGCGCCGCGGCCGGGCGCGGGAGCCGGCGGAGCCGCGGTGAGGTGATCGTCCACGTCGCCGCCGCGACGAGTGCCAGCATCTCCACGAGCATGACCGTCGTGAACGACACGCCTGCTTCGATCGCCGCTCCGGCTCCGATCGCCCCCACGATGCCGCCCACGCTGTACGAGGCGTGCAACCATTGGAGGACCGGCCGGCGCTCGCGGGCCTCGACCCCCTGGGCGGCGATGTTCGAGAACACGTCGATCAGACCGTTGCCCACGCCGAGGACCACGAAGCCGGCCAGGAGGATCGGACCCGCGCCGATCGCGATCAGGGCGCCACCCCCTGCCATCGTTATGAGTCCGATCGCGATGGTCATCGCGAGCGGTCGCTGCTGGATCCGAGGGGTCAGCAGCGTCATCGTCGCGATCGAGACGACGGACAATCCCGAGAACAGCAACCCGAGGGCGCCCTCGCTCATGTGGTTCTCGCGGAGGAAATCGAGCTGGATGACCACCCAGACGCCCCAGTACATCCCGAACGCTGCGTAACCCGCCAGCAGCACGAGCACGCCCGAGGGACCACGACGGTTCGCCAGCGAGCTCGGGGTGACCGATCCGCCGGGGCTGTGTTGGGGTCCCAACTCGTCCATGGACGCGACAGCATGCCATGCCGGTCGGGGGTACCGACCGCCGAAGGGAATGGTATAGACTCCGCCAGTCATGGCTGGGGGAGAGGTCCAACTCGTCGACCTGGTGAAGCGCTTCGGCGACGTCGTCGCCGTCGACGGCGTCAACCTTCGGATGCCGACCGGGGAGTTCTTCTCGATGCTCGGCCCCTCCGGATGCGGCAAGACCACGACGCTCCGGATGATCGCGGGCTTCGAGCGACCGACCGAGGGGCAGATCCTGCTCGACGGCGTGGACGTGGGGCAGATCCCACCGCACAAGCGGAACGTGAACACGGTCTTCCAGAACTACGCGCTGTTCCCCCACCTCACGGTCGAGCAGAACGTGGCGTTCGGGTTGAAGTACCAGGACGCCTCGAAGGAGGAGACCAACCGGCGGGTCGGGGAGGCTCTCGAGCTCGTGCAGCTCGCCGGTTTCGGCGAGCGCCGGCCGACGCAGCTCTCGGGCGGCCAGCAGCAGCGCGTCGCGCTCGCTCGCGCGTTGATCCTCAACCCGTCGGTCCTGTTGCTCGACGAGCCGCTCGGGGCGCTCGACGCCAAGCTGCGCAAGGCCTTGCAGGTCGAGCTGAAGGCCCTCCAGGAAGAGGTCGGGATCACGTTCATCTACGTGACCCACGACCAGGAAGAGGCACTGACGATGTCGGACCGCATCGCGGTCATGTCGAACGGCCGGGTCGAGCAGATCGGCCCCCCGGCGGAGATCTACGAGCAGCCGGCGACCGCCTACGTCGCAGACTTCCTCGGCGTTTCGAACCTGATGGACGGCTCCGCCGAGGGCACCACGGGTCAGCGCTGCCGCGTCAAGCTCGGGGACGTCACCGTCGAGGCGGGCCAGGGCGACATCGACGCGACCGGGGCGGTCAAGCTGTGCATCCGTCCCGAGCGGGTCGACGTCGAACCTCAGGGGGCGGCCGGTGAGAACCGCCTGCCGGGTCTGGTCGAGCGCAAGGTCTACGTCGGTTCGGTGATCCACGGGCTCGTGACGCTCGCCGACGGGCAGAAGCTGCAGGCATGGGTCACCAACGACGGCTCGGAGGCCTTCCCGTACGAGGCGGGGACTCCCGTGTCGGTGCACTTCCCGCCCGAAGCGCTCCGCGTGCTGCAGGACGCCACTCCGGAGTCCGAGCTGCAAGCGGATCTGCAAGCGCGCACCGCCTGACCCGACCGCCGCATCTCCTGGGGGAGGCCCCCCTTGCGACTTCTCGGGATCGCTACAGCTCGAAGCGCGCGAAATCCTCGACCGCCGACCCACGCCGATCGCCCTCGCGCCGCCTGTTCACGCGACGCTGGACGAGCACGCCCAAGGTGATCGCGACCAGAGAACCCACGAGCATCAGCGTTGCGACGCCGTTCAAGGCCGGCGTAGGGCCGGCTCGGGCCGTTTGATAAATCAACACCGGCACGGTCGTCGAGTCTTGTCCGCCGAGCAGGTAGCTCGTGATCACGAAGTCGTCGATCGAGATCGCGAACACGATCATGGCCGAAGCGAAGATCGCGGGCGCCAGCAGCGGGAGCAGAACGCGGCGCAGGGCGCCGAAGGGCGAGGCGCCGAGGTCCATCGCGGCTTCCTCTTGCTCCCGACCGATCGTGAACAGCCGCCCGCGCACCACGATCACGACGTAGGAGATGGAGAACGTCACGTGTCCGAGGATCTGGGCGGGCGTTCCCATGCTCACGAAGTCGTACAGGTTGATGAAGACCAGGAACAGCGCGGTTCCCATGACCAGTTCCGGCGTCACGAGCGGGAACAGCATCAGGAAGTTCGCACTCCCCGATCCGCGCCCGCGCCAACGCGCCAGACCGAGCGCCAACGCGACGCCGATCGGTGTCGCGATCAGCATGTCGGCGAACGCGAGCTTCAGGGTCTGTGCCACGGCGCCGCGCAGGTCGGGGTCCGTGAAGACACCGAGGACCTCCTCACCGGTGGTGCCGAGCTCGCCGCCGGTCCACCACAACAACGACGGTCCCGTGAACGTGGATGTCGAGCGGTTCGAGTTGAACGAGATCAGCACCGCGATGACGACCGGCACGATCGACCAGAGCACGAATCCCCAGGTCAGGACGGCCAAGAACCGCGGTTTGCCCCACGGGTTCGCGAACCAGGTCCGGATCCGTCCGTGCTGGTCGAGGGGGGGTGCGGCCGCGCTCATGCTTCGTATTCCTTCGCCGCGCGGGTGGTGCTCCAGAGGTAGTAGCCCATGAACACGAGGAGCAGCGCCGACAGGATGATCACCATCGACGCTCCGCGGGCGTGTCCTGTGCGTGAGTGCAGCTGCTGGTCGATCAGGTTCGCGAACATGTTCGTCTTCGGGTTCCCCGACAGCAGGGTGTTCGTGTAGTAGTCGCCGAACATCGGGAGCAGGATGATCACGCCCGCGGCGAGGATCCCCTGTCGCGACAGGGGCAAGGTCACCCGGAAGAACGTCCGCCGCGGACTCGCGCCGAGGTCACGGGACGCTTCGAGCATGCTCGGACCGATCCGGTCGAGCGAGGCGTACAGCGGCAGGATGAAGAACGGGATGTAGCCGTACACCAGCCCGAGGATGACGGTCGACGGCCTCCCGTTCAGAAAGTTGATCGGCTGCCCGATCAGGCCCATCTGTTGCAGGAACCTGTTCACGATCCCGTTCTCTTCGAGCAGGTTCACCCACGCCAGCATGCGCATCAGGTAGCTGATCCAGAAGGGCGCGATCAGCGCGACCAGCAGCAAAGCCTTGGTTCTCCGCGCGTGACGCGAGATGTAGTACGCGACCGGGTAGCCGATCATCAGACACAGCGCCGCGGCCACCGCGACATACCCGAAGGTACGCAGCAGGACGACCTGGAGCGGACCCCCGCCGAAGATCTGGCTCGCCACGCTCTGGAACTCGGTCGGGTTCCACGCGATCGGGTTGTAGACCGGGACCGGGCTCAGGAAGATCGGATCCCGGCCCCCGAGCGCTACGGCGAACACCGTGTAGAAGGGTACGAGGAACAGGACGACCAGCCAGAGGAGACCGGGAGCGGAGAACGCCTTCCAGAACCAGGTGGGCAGGCCGACGCCTCGTGCTACGACCCTCGTCCGGCCCCTCCGCCGACGCTTCGACCCGTCCGGCTCCGGTGCGCCGTCTCCGCCCCCGGGCAGTCGGTCGAGCGCCGTTGCGGTGCGTGCGGTGTCGGTGGTCGATCGACCCACCTAGCTGCCTCCCACTCGGTGCCCCTCCATCGGCATCGTACCGATGGAGGGGGTGGCCCGCGCCGGGTCGATCAACTGTCGCCCTGCGAGGCGCCCGAGCTGATCTCCTCCCATGCCTCGAGCCAGAGCTGTTCGCCCTCGGCCGAGAGGGCCAGGTATCGGACGTTGTCCTTGAACTGTCCCTGCCCGACCACGGCATTGGCCACGCTCTCGTGCACGTACCCATCGGCGACCAGCGTGTCGGCCTCCATCGACTTCAGCGGCGGCTGGTAGCCGACCCAGCTGAAGTTCTCGAGCCCGTGCTTCGCATCGAGGCTGAAATCGAGGAACAGGTGGGCGAGGACCGGGTTGTTCGCCGTGGCGGGGATCGCCATGAGGTCGTTGCCGATCACCCCGCCACCTTCCTCCGGGAACCAGAAGGCGAGGTCTTCCGCGGTGACGTCGTTGCCCGTGTAGTACTGGGCACCGATCATATCTCCCGACCACGCCTGGTGGACGTCGAACACACCCTGCGGCAGCTTCGCGTAGGCGCCGTTGATCGAGAACCGCGCGTCGACGGTGTTCACCATCTCGATCAGATCATTCTTCGCCACGTCGATGTCGGCGGGATCCTCCGTGTTGACATCGGCGATGCCGTTCTTCAGCAGCGACATCGCGATCGCCTCGCGGAAGTCGTCGTAGACACCGACCTTCCCGGCGAACCTCTCGTCCCAGAGGATCTCGTACGGGTTCTCCATCGCGAAGACCTCGTCCGGGTCGATCGCGGTACGCAGGAACCCGACCCCCGTCGTATAGATCACGTACGGGACCGAGTAGCGCGATTCCTGGTCGTAGAAGGGGCTCTGGAGTTCGGCCCAGACGTTGTCGAAGGTGCCGACGTAGTCATGATTGATGGGCTGCAGCAGCTTGCCGGCCACGAGACGCCCGAGCTGATCGATCGTCGGGAAGAACACATCGGCGTCCAGGTCACCGGTGCGCAGCCGCTCGACGGCCTGCTCCATGTTGTAGAAGTTCGTGTACTCGACCTCGACGTCGTACATCGCACCGAACTCCTCGAGCTTCTTCTTCCAGTAGTAGTCGGTCCAGTTGAAGACCTTGAAGACCGTGTCGGTCTCCGGCTCCAGGTTCGAGGCGATCGCCGGGTTGTCGTCGTAGATCGGCATCGTGACGGGGTCGTCCGGTGACGGCGTGAGGTTGAAGCCGACGCCGGTGTCCGAGGTGGTCGTGGTGTCGTCGCCGCCCTGGCAGGCGGCGAGGATCGCCGCGGCACTGGGGAGCGCGATGCCGGCAGCCGCGGCGCGCCGAAGGAACTCGCGACGGCTGATGGAGCTCGATCGGTCTCGTGGGTGACGCAGCATCGGCCCTCCTTGCGATGCCAGGCGAGCCACCTCCGGGACCGCCCCGGGGTCTGACTCGCGGTTCAGGCGGGTGAGTACCATAGTCCGACCGGACTACGCAAGCCTTCCACCGCGTCGACCGGGCGTGACCGTATGTTGAGAGATACGTCGCCGAGGGTCGTCGTGGTTGGGGCCGGTTTCGCCGGGCTCTCGGCCGCGCGTGCTCTGCAGGACCGGGGAGTCGCGACGACCGTGCTGGACGCGCGATTCGAGCCGGGGGGCAGGGTTCGATCGTCCCGCCTGCCGAACGGGTCGGTGATCGAGCTCGGGGGCGAGTGGATCATGCCCGGCGACGCCGAGATCCGGACCCTGTGCGATCGGTTCGGTCTCGCCTTGGCGCCCACCCGAACGGACTACCGGCGACGGACGCCCGCCGGGCCTGGGGCGCCGTCCCTCGCGGCGTTCGAGTCCGCCGTCGCCTCCGCCGCGACCCGTCTCGCGACGCTGGATGTGGGCACGGTGGACGCGGCTTCGATCGCCGACTTCCTCGACGGGATCGATACGGATCCCGGCGCGGTCGCGACGCTGCGCATGCGGCTGCAGGGAACCTGCGCGGTGGACCTGGCGCGGGTCCCGCTCGCGAGCCTCGAACCGGGCGACCTCTCGCTCGATCGTGCCGAGTACCTCCGCTGCGAGGAGGGCAACCAGTCCGTCGCCGTCGCGATCGCCGATTCCTTGGCCGATGTGCGCCTGCGCCACCGCGTCACGCGGGTCCGGCAGGAGGAGGGCTCGGTGCGGGTGTTCGCCGAGCGGGCCGACGGCCGGGAGGTGACGGTGTCCGGGACGGCGGCCGTGATCGCGGTGCCGGTCACGATCGTCCCGGAGATCGCGTTCGAACCACCCCTGCCCGTCGGAGTCTCGGCGGCGCTGCGCGAGCGTCCGATGGGGGTCGCCGCCAAGCTCGCGGTGGCGATCGAACCGGGAGCGCGTCCCCGGTCCGTCCAGAGCGCGCGGATCCCGATGTGGTGCTGGATCGCCGCGGGTGCCGACGGCCGAACCCGGCCGACGCTGACCTCGTTCTGCGGCTCCCCCGCGGCGGTGCGGGCCCTGAAGGTCGCGGGGGGTGATCCGACCGTGTGGCTCGAGCGCCTGCGCGAACTGGTTCCCGACGTTGCGCTCGAGGGCCGCGCGCGGCTGCAGGTGTGGGCCGACGAGCCCTTCGCTCGCGGCGCGTACTCGGCCCTCGACGCTCCGGGACGGGATCGGTTGCCCCTGCTGCAGGAGCGATGGGGATCGGTCGCGTTCGCCGGGGAGCATGTCGCCGACCCAGATCATGTGGGAACGATGGAGGGGGCGCTGCGCTCCGGTCGTCACGCCGCGCAGCTGCTCATCGAGCTGCTGGTCTGAGCTGCCTGGCGGTTCGTTGGTTCACGCGGGTAGCGTGGACCTTCCGGGTAGGGAGGTCCTCGAACGGTGCGCAAGTGGATGATCGGAGTGGCCGGCCTCGCGGCGGTCGGTGCGGCGGTTGCCGCGCTCCTCGCGTTCCGTGGGGGACCGGACGCCTACGCGACCCTGCGACAGACGGGCGTCCAGGAGCTGCCGGGGTCCCTCGGCTTCGAGCTCCGCCCCCCGCCGGACGGATTCGTGCCTGCGATCGATCCCGAGGCCGCTCGGACCCAGGGCACCTACGGCGACCGCGCACGTCGCACCGCGGTGCTGTCGCTGGCCACGGTCCACGACCGGTTCGAGGGGACGGATGCCACGGCGTGGGTGGTCCTTACCCGGGGGATCTGTATCTCCGATTTCAAGGGCGAGCTGGTTCAGGCGAGCCGCCACCCGAACCGCCAGGGCATCTGCGACGACCGGAACCTGTGGTTCGAGATGATCGACGCGACGACAGGCGACAGCGTGCTGCGCACCCGCGGCTACGACCCGGACGTGACCTTCGCGCTCGCCCGGGCCGGATCGACGATCTGACCGCGGCGGGTCAGGTCGCTGCGACCACGCGCTGCCACGCTCGCAACCACGTCCCGTCGGCCGAGGGCGCCGGCCGCACGAGGAACCGTCCCTGCTCCAACTCGCGCTGGGTCAGCACGCCGCAATGCAGCAGGTGATCGGGCAGCATCCCGGTCCACGGCGAACCGGGCGACGAGAGCGATGCTCGGTCGAGCGCGGCGACGGGCGGTTGGTATCCGTTCCAGGAGTAATTCTCGATCGCGACGCGCTCGTCGAGCAGGTGATCGAGGAACGCGTGCGCGAGGACGGGGTTGCGGCCTTGGATGAGCACGGCCGTGAGATCGATGCCGACGACGCCTCCGGTCATCGGCCACCAGTAGCCCAAACGGTCCGCGGCCCGCGGCCCGCCGCGGCCGTGGCGAACGGCCGAGACCACGTCGCCCGACCACGCCTGCGCCGCGGCGAGGCGCCCCGCCGGAACGTCCCTGTAGGCCGCGTCGGTTGCCAGACGCGCGTCCAGACCTCCGACCGCATCGACGAGCGAGGACGCTGCCCGTTCGATCTCGACGTCGCTCGCGCGCATCGGATCGTCGAGGCCGTCGCGCAGCAGCGACAGGGCGATCGCCTCGCGGTACTGGTCGTAGAAGGCCGTCGCCCCGGCGTACCGCTCGTTCCACAACAGGTCGAACCCGGCCGTCGGAGGAGCGTCGACGTCGCGGACGAGGTCGCGGTTGTAGGCGATCCCGCTCGAATACACCGTGTATGGCACGGTGAAGCGCTGCCCGGCGTCGTAGAAGGGACGCGAGGACCCGCGGAACCAGGGCCACAGGTTCGCCACGTTCGGCAGGTAGGCGTGGTTGAGGGGCCGGAGCATCCCCGATAGGACCAGGTCGGGCAGCGCGTCGATCGTGGGGAAGAATACGTCGAAGGACGCCCCCGGGCGGCGGAGCCGGGCGATCGCCTCCTCCATCGTGGTGAAGCTCTCCACGTGGACGTCGACGCCGTAGCGCGCGTGGCGGCGGGCGAACGACTCGAGCACATCGTCGTAGAGGTAGTCGCGCCACTGGTACACGCGCAGAGTGGCGCCGCGCTCGGGGGTGAGCCCGCCGGGGATCGGCGCCGCGCGTTCGTCGATCGGCCACACGCTCGGCCTTCCGGGATCGAGCAGCACGCCGGTCGTCGGACCCGCGGGCCCGGAGGCGGCAGTCTTGCGGCAGCCGGCGACCAGACCGGCTGTCGCGATCCCGGCGGTCGCCGCCAGCGAAGCGTGCAGGAACGTCCGGCGGTCGATGCGGGTGCGCGCGCGGTCGTGTCGGGGCGGCATCCGTCCATCCTGGGCCACGGTCCCGCCCTTCGGCAATGCACGCGCGGATGCTCCTTCGGGTCGATCGGCCGGCGCGAGGAGCCCGCGTCGGGCATGGATCGGTGCCCTGACCTGCTCTTGTATGATGCGGCGGCCCGGTTCCCGCGCGCAGGTGGGGACCGTCACGCGGTGAGGAGTGAGAGCATCAGCACCCCCGAGAACACCGGCCCCGTCCTGCTCGTCGAGAACATCGGTCCCGTTCGCCGGCTGACGATGAACCGACCGAAAGCGTTGAATGCGCTCAATGGCACCTTGCTCGGCGCGATGCAGCAGGCGCTCGCGTCGGCGGCGGACGACGACACGGTTCGCGTCTTGGTCCTTCGCGGGGAGGGCCGAGCGTTCTGCTCCGGCTACGACCTCAACGAGGACGCGAACGCCGGCACGAAGGACTCCGCCGGCTGGTACGAGGAGTTGAAGCATTCGGCCGACGACATGCTCGCGTTCTTCGACCATCCCAAGCCGGTGATCGCCCAGGTGCACTCCTACTGCCTCGCAGGCGGTTGCGACCTGATGATGGTGTGCGACCTGTGTGTGGCGTCGGATGACGCGCGGTTCGGCGAGCCGGAGATCCGGTTCGGGTCCGGCGTCGTCACGATGGTGATGCCGTGGGTGATCGGTTCCCGCAAGTCGAAGGAGCTGCTGTTCACCGGCGAGGACCGCATCTCGGCGGAGGAGGCGAAGGCGATCGGGCTCGTGAACCGCGTGGTGCCGCGCGAGAACCTCGACGACGCGACACTCGAACTCGCGAACGAGATCGCGAAGAACGATCCGTTCGCGATCTCACTCCAGAAGAAGGCGATCAACAAGATGTGGGAGGTGCAGGGGTTCCGCGAGGCGATCGATGCGAACGTCGCGCTCGACACCCTGATCGAGACGGCGGACCTCCCCGAGCGCGAGGAGTTCCGCTCGATCACGCTCGAGAAGGGACTGAAGGAAGCGATCGCCTGGCGCGACGCGCGCTTCCGCGAGCAGCACGGCGGCGGTGACGCGTGAAGCCGTCGAAGCTCGAGCCGCTGCTCGCACCGAGATCGATCGCGATCGTCGGTGCCTCGGAGTCGCCGGACTCGTGGGCGCCGGAGATCTTCCGGAGCCTGCAGCACGTCGGGTTCTCCGGGGAGATCCTCCCGGTGAACCCTAAATACGAACAGGTGTGGGGACGGCGCTGCTACGCCTCGGCCGGAGACCTGCCGAAGGGCGTGGATCTGCTCGTGTGCGTCGTTCCCGCGAAGGTCGCGGTGCGCGCGGTCGACGAGGCGGGTGCAGCAGGCGTGCGCTCGGCGATGGTGGTGTCGTCTGGATTCGCCGAGGCGGGGGACGAAGGTCGCGAGCTCCAGCGCCAGCTCCAGGAGGTGGCCGCGAACCACAAGATGCCGGTCCTCGGGCCGAACGTCGAAGGGTTCATCAACTACGTCGATCGCGTTGCCGCGTACGGCACGACGCCGCCACCCGATCCGATCCCGGGCTCGATCAGTGTGCTCTCCCAGTCGGGAACGGTCGCGTGGACGATGAACCAGATCGCCTCGGACCGCGGGGTCGGCCTACGGATCATCCTCGGCGTCGGGAACGAGGCGGTGCTCGGGCTCGGCGACATGTTCGAGTGGGCCGCCGACGATCCGCACACGAGCGTTGTCACGACCTACATCGAGACGATGCGCGACGTCGAGGGGATCGAGCGCGGCCTGCGCGCCCTCGCCGACGCGAGGAAGCCGATCCTCGTGTGCGCTCCGGGTGGCAAGAGCGAGGCCGCCCGGCGGTCGATCGTCGCACACACGGGCGCCCTCGCCGGCGATACGGACCTGCGCGACGCGTGGCTCCGCGGGCTTGGTGCGACGCTGGTCGCCGACCCGGTCGAGATGTTCGAGGCCGCCCTGTTGCTCAGCTACCACCGCAAGCTCACGACGACCGGCGTCTCGGCTGCGCTGCAGTCCGGCGGGGCCTGCACACTCTACGCGGAGGCGGCCGGTGCGGCCGGGCTCGACCTTCCGGAGTTCGAGAAGGCGACGGCGAAGAAGCTACGCGCGACCCTTCCGTCGTTCGCGAACCTCAACAACCCGCTCGACGTGACCGGACAGGCCGCGGTCGAGACCCACATGTTCGTCGGCGCCCTCGAGGCGCTCGCCAACGATCCGAACGTCGGCTTCGTCGCGTTCGACGCGTTCCCTCCCCGGCTCGAGGGTGAGGACAGCTGGGCCGAACCGGTGCTCCAACGGGTGCGCGAGCTGCAGAAGGAGACGAAGACCGTGTTCGCATCGGTGGCGATGAGCCCGCTGTCGTACCCGAAGGCCGCGAAGATCTTCGTGGACGACGCGCAGATCCCGTTCCTGCAGGGACATCGTGCCGCCGCCGGTGCGATCAAGGCACTCGTCGACCTGCAGTCGGCGAAGGAGCGTCGTGTGCCCGATCTCGAGGCGCACCCGGCGCGGACGAAGGCGATGCGGCTGCTGCGTGGACTCGAGGGCGCGCTCGACGAGGAACAGGGGGCGGCGTTGCTCGAGCTCTACGGGGTGAAGCGGCCGAAGGAGCACGTCGTCACGACCCCGGAGCAGGCAGCCAAGGCGGCGCGGGCGATCGGGGGCCAGGTCGCCGTGAAGGCGCTCGCGCCGGAGATCCCGCACAAGGCGAAGCTCGGTGGCGTCCGGCTCGGGCTGAAGGATCCGACCGAGGTGGCGGAGGCGGCCGGGGAGGTCCTCACGGCGGCGGAACGCGCGGGCGCCAAGGCTCCGAAGGTGATCGTGCAGCAGATGGTGCGTGGCCACGAGGTGCTGGTCGGCGCGGTGATCGACGAGCGTTTCGGTGCGTGCATCACGATGCGTCCCGGCGGGGGGCGGGCCGAGATGGGCGAGGCCGTGTTCGTCCCGGCGCCGCTCTCGCCCAAGCAAGCGCAACGCTACGTGGACGAACAAGCATCCCGGTGTGGGCTCGACGCCGAGGAGCACGATCTGAAGGCCGTCGCGAAGGCCGTAGAAGCGATCGCGCGTGCCGCCCACGATCTGCGCGGCCGGCTGACCTCCCTCGAGGCGAACCCGCTCCTGGTGGGGGCGCGTGGGGCCGTGGCGGTGGACGCGCTCGCGGAGGCGCGCGCCCCCGAGTGATCCCGACACGGTGCGGCGGCCGGTAGGCGGCCACGGCAGATGTTCTTCGGGCTGCTCGCCGCACTCGGATGGGGCGTCTCCGACCTCTCTGCCGCGATCGCCTCGCGCCGGATGGGCAGCCGTCCGGTCACCGTCATCGCCCAGCTGACCGGCGTCGCCGGGTTCCTCCTGCTCTTCGCGGTGCTCTCCCCGCCGTGGGACCTCCCCGCAGGCGGCACGCTCGTGTTGTTCGGGACGGGGTTGTGCGCGGGGGTCGCCTATTTCGGCCTCTACCGCGGGCTGGAGCTGGGGCCGATCGCCCTCGTCTCGCCGATCGCCTCGGCTTTCGGCGTCGTCACGGTGCTCCTCGCGGTGACCGTCCTCGGAGAGTCGCTGGGCGGGCTCGAGATCGCCGGGATCGTGGCCACGTTGGTCGGGGTCGTGCTGACCTCGACCGACATCCGGCGTCTCGGCGTCGCGGAAGCCGGGAGCCGCCGAGGGATCCCGTACGCCGTGGCGGCGATGATCGGGTTCGGGGTCGGCGCCTTCGCGACGGGCGGCTACGCGCAGGACTACGGCGTGTTCCCGCCGACGATCGTGTCGCGGATCGGCTCGCTCGTGCTGATCGCGGTCGTCCTGACGGTGCGGCGCCGGGCGACCCCCGTCGTCGAGCACGGCGTGGTCGACGAGATGCTGGCCTCCGAGGCTCCCGGGCGGGATCGATCGCGCGCGGAGCGGATCCTCGCGCCATCGGGGACGACGCGCCGCAACGTGGTGCTCGCGATCGCCGTCGGGATCGCCGACGTGTTCGGCATCTGGGCGTACGCCCGCGGCAGCGAGCTGGGGCTCGTATCGATCACGGCGGCCGTGTCGGCAACCTTCACATTGATCCCGGTCCTCGGCGGCGTGACCCTGTTCCGGGAGCGCCCCGCGCCGAACCAGTACGCGGGCATCGGGCTCGTGGTCGTCGGGCTCATCCTGCTCGGTATCGGTGGCGCGTGATGCGCAACCGGCCGGTCCCGCGCTCGCCGGCCCTCCTGTAGCATCGCCCGCGTTCGGCCTCCGGCGCCGGGCGTCGGAACGCTCCGAGGCGTCGGAGACATGCATCACCGGAAGGGGCGCAGGTGACTGCGACGCAGTACGACTTCGTGATCGTGGGCGGCGGCTCGGCGGGGAGCGCGCTCGGGAACCGACTGAGCGCCGACGCCTCGAACCGGGTGTTGGTGCTCGAAGCGGGCCGGCCCGACTATCTCTGGGACGTCTTCATCCATATGCCCGCGGCGCTCACGTTCCCGATCGGGAGCCGGTTCTACGACTGGAAGTACGAGTCCGAGCCCGAGCCACGCATGAACGGGCGCCGGATCTACCACGCGCGGGGGAAGGTTCTCGGCGGCTCGAGCAGCATCAACGGCATGATCTTCCAGCGCGGGAACCCGTTGGACTATCAGCGGTGGGCCGCGGATCCGGGGATGGAGACATGGGACTACGCGCACTGCCTGCCGTACTTCAAGCGGATGGAGTCCTGCCTCGCGGCCGAGCTCGAGGATCCGTTCCGCGGCCACGCGGGCCCGCTCGCGCTCGAGCGCGGTCCGGCGACGAGCCCCCTGTTCGGGGCGTTCTTCGAGGCCGTGCAGCAGGCGGGGTATCCCCTGACCGAGGACGTCAACGGCTACCGCCAGGAGGGGTTCGCGCCCTTCGACCGGAACGTGCACCATGGCCGTCGTCTCTCGGCCGCACGCGCCTACCTCCACCCGGTCCGGCATCGTCCCAACCTCGAGGTCAGCACCCGTGCGTTCGTCACACGGATCCTGTTCGAGGGGTCGCGTGCCGTCGGCGTCGAATACGTCCACGGGTTGGGGACCTCGCCGAAGCGGGTTCGCGCCGGGGAGGTCGTGCTGTGCGGAGGGGCGATCAACTCGCCACAGCTGCTGCAGTTGTCGGGGATCGGCGCAGCGGACGAGCTCGGCGCGCTCGGGGTCGACATGGTCGCGGACCTGCCGGGCGTCGGGGAGAACCTTCAGGACCACCTCGAGGTCTACATCCAGCACGCCTGTACCCAGCCGGTGTCGGTCGCACCGGGTCTGAAGTGGCGCAACCGCCCGTGGATCGGGTTCCAGTGGCTCGTGTTCCGCTCGGGTCTCGGCGCGACGAACCACTTCGAGGCCGGAGGGTTCGTACGGAGCAACGACGAGGTGGCCTACCCAAACCTGATGTTCCACTTCCTCCCGGTCGCGGTTCGCTACGACGGGTCGGCTCCCGCCGGGGACCACGGCTACCAGGTGCACATCGGCCCGATGTACTCCGATGCGCGGGGGACGGTGAAGATCACCAGCCGTGATCCGTGGACGCATCCGGCGCTCCGGTTCAACTACCTGTCGACCGACCAGGATCGCCGCGAGTGGGTCGAGGCGATCGACGTCGCGCGCGACATCCTGGGCCGCCCGGCGTTCGCTCCGTTCGACGGCGGCGAGCTGTCGCCGGGGCCGGCGGTCGAGACCGACGAGCAGATCCTCGAGTGGGTGGCGCGGGAGGGCGAGACGGCGTTGCACCCTTCGTGCACGGCGAAGATGGGAACCGACGAGCTCGCCGTCGTCGATCCGCTGACGATGCGGGTTCGGGGCACCGAGGGTCTGTCGGTGGTCGACGCCTCGGTGATGCCCTACGTCACGAACGGCAACATCTACGCCCCCGTGATGATGGTCGCGGAGAAGGCCGCCGACCTGCTGCTCGGCAACACACCCCTTCCCCCGGAGGAGGTCGGGTTCTACCGGCATCAGCAGGCCTCGTGACTGGCCGCGGCGTCCGGTTGACGAGTGCGCGGATGGTTGCGATGACCGCAACCCCTGCCTTGCGCACGGGAGGAGGTGCTCCCAGTATCTTCGACCAGGGTGTCTAGCGGGAACGAACGGACCGATCCCCCTGCCGACCTGATGCTGTCGTGTCGTGACGTGTGGAAGGTCTACGGTCCGAAGGCCGAACGGATCATCGGCTCGCCGGACGCGAACCTCGCCCGCGCCGAACTGCTGGAGAAGACCGGCTGTGTCGCCGCCGTCCGGGACGTCTCGTTCGACGTCGGGACCGGCGAGGTCTTCGTCGTGATGGGGCTGTCGGGCTCCGGGAAGTCCACGCTCGTGCGATGCATCTCACGGCTGATCGAGCCGACCGCCGGCAGCGTGGCGATCGACGGCGACGACATCCTGCAGCTGAGCGCAGATCGTCTGCGGGAGCTCCGCCGGACGAGGGTCAGCATGGTGTTCCAGCACTTCGGTCTGTTCCCGCACCGGCGGATCGTCGACAACGCCGCGTTCGGCCTCGAGGTGCAAGGGGTGGACAAAGACGCCCGCACCGCGCGCGCGAACGAGGTTCTCGAGGTGGTCGGACTCGGAGGCTGGGGCGAGTCCTACCCCGACGAGCTCTCCGGTGGGATGCAGCAGCGCGTCGGGCTCGCCCGAGCGCTCGCGACCGATCCGGAGATCATGCTGTTCGACGAGCCGTTCAGTGCCCTGGATCCGCTGATCCGCCGCGACATGCAGGAGGAGGTGATCCGCCTGCAGCGCGAGCTCCGCAAGACGATGGTCTTCATCACCCACGACCTGATGGAGGCGCTGAAGCTCGGCGACCGGATCGCGATCATGAAAGACGGCGGGTTCGTCCAGGTCGGAACCCCCGAGGAGGTCGTGTCCGCTCCCGCCGACGACTACGTTGCCGACTTCGTCCGCGACGTTCCGCGCGCCCACGTGCTCACGGCCCGTTCGATCATGGTGGCGCCGCCGTCAACGGACGGACGCCGCTACGGACCGGATGTCGCACCCACGACCGTCGTGCAGGAGCTGCTGCCGCTCGTCGTCGACGAAGACCTCACGCTGCGCGTGGTCGAGGACGAGCGGGTGCTCGGCATCGTGGATCGGTCGCGGGTGCTCGGCGCGATGGTCGAGGAGCGCTAGCGGATGGCGATCGCTCCGCCGCGGACGCCGTCCCCCGTGGTGGGCGAGGTCGCGCCGGCGGTGTTCCATCGAGCGGCGAGCCCCTGGCCGCGTCGCATCGCTTGGGCGGTGGTCGCCGTCGTGGTCGCGGTGATCGGGCTCGTATGGCTGCGCGCGGGGTTCCCCGAGTCGTTGGTGATCGACGTCACCGCTCCACTGGATGCGTTCCGCGACTGGACGGTGGAGAACTCCCGCACCAGCCCGTTGTTCACGCTGTTCCTGACGCCGATCTCGGACGCGGTCGAGGCGGCGATCGACAGCACGGTGGCCGCGTTGGAGCGGATGACCTGGCTCGGCCTCGTGGTCGGGGCGGGAGCGCTCGCGGGGGTGCTCGCGGGCTGGAAGATGGCGCTGCTCGCCGGCCTCGGCGTCGCGAGCTTCGGGCTGCTCGGCGTGTGGGAGGCGAGCCTCGAGACGCTCGCCCTGATCATCGTGTCGGTCTCACTCGCCGTACTGGTCGGGATCCCGTTGGGGATCTGGGCGGGGCGGCGTCCCCGCGTCGAGCGGGCCCTCCGGCCGATCCTCGACGCGATGCAGACGATTCCCGCCTACTCCTACCTGTTGCCGTTCGTGCTGCTGTTCGGGGTCGGGGCCCCGCCGGCGTTGCTCGCCACGCTCGCGTTCGCCCTGCCGCCCGCGATCCGGCTGACCGCGCTCGGGATCCGCAACGTTCCGGAGACCTCGCTCGAGGTGGCCGATTCCTTCGGTGCGACCGAACGGCAGAAGCTGCGGTCGGTGCAGATCCCGATGGCCAAGCCCTCGATCATGCTCGGGGTGAACCAGACGATCATGATGGCGCTCGGCCTCGTCGTGATCGCCGCGTTCATCGGCGCCGGGGGACTCGGTCAGGCGGTGATCGAGGGTCTCCAGGACTTCAACGTCGGGGAGGCGCTCAACGGCGGGATCGCGATCGTCGTGATGGCGATCGTGCTCGATCGCGTGACGACCGCCTGGAGCGACCGGGATCGCCGCACGACGCCCCCCCTGCGGATCGGCGGACTCGTGGTGACCCGGCGGATGCAAGTGGTGGCAGCGGTCGTGGTGACCGTCGCGGCGGTGCTGATCGGCCGGGAGGTGCTCCGCCAGCAGGTGTTCCCCGAGGCGCTCGAGACCTCGGTCGCCACGCCGGCGAACGCGATCGTCGAGTGGTCCCAGACCAACCTTGCCGGGGTCACGGGCGCGATCAACGACTTCCTCATCATCTACGTCCTCGATCCGCTGGAGGCGCTGTTCGTCGGCGTCCCGTGGTGGATGGTCGCGGGTGCGTTCGCCCTGCTCGCGTGGCGGGTGTCCGGGATCAAGCTCGCGATCGGGTGCTTCGCGTGCATCGCCGCGCTCGGGTTCCTCGGGATGTGGGATCTGTCGATGGGGACCCTTACCCAGGTGCTCGTCGCGGTCGCGATCACCGCGGCGTTCGCGATCCCGCTCGGCATCCTCGCCGCGCGCAGCGACCGGTTCGAGCGGTGGTCACGGCCCGTGCTCGACGCGATGCAGACGATGCCCGCATTCGTCTACCTGGTGCCGGTGCTGCTCCTCTTCGAGCCCGGACGCGTCCCGGCGATCATCGCGTCGCTGATCTACGCGCTGCCCGTGGGCGTGCGGCTGACCAACCTCGGGATCCGCCAGGTTCCGGCCGAGATCACCGAGGCCGGTCGCTCGTACGGTGCGACCTCGAAGCAGATGCTCGCGAAGGTCGAACTGCCGCTCGCGCGACCGACGATCCTGCTCGGGATCAACCAGACGATCATGATGGTCCTGTCCGTCGTGATCATCGCCGGGCTGATCGGCGCGGCCGGGCTGGGACAAGAGGTGGTGTTCGCGCTCGGCAAGCAGCAGATCGGCCGCGGGGTGGTCGCCGGTACGTGCATCCTGCTGCTGGCGATCGTGCTCGATCGCATCACGCAGGCGATGGGATCGGCGCCGCGCACCCTGCGCGGGCCGGTCGGGGAGATGGGGTTCGCGCCGTGGACCAAGCTGCGCGCGATCGTGGGCGGAGCGAACGGAGCGAACGGATCGGGCGGATCGGGCGGATCGGGCGATCAGAGCTCGAGATGACTCGAATGGCGTACCAGGAAGCAGCGGCCGGAGCGGTGGCGACGGCCGGGGTGAGGCAGCGGCAGCGGCAGCGGCCGTGCCGACGGAGGGAGGACGCATGAAGGGTTCGAAGTGGCTGACGCTCGTCGCCTGCGTGGCGGGACTCGCGCTCGTGGGCGCCGCGTGTAGCGACGTCGAGGACACACCCGAGGACACCGGAGGCGACGGCGACACGGCGAGCGTCGCGCAGTGCTCCACCGACGACCCGATCGTGATCGCCGTGAACCCGTGGATCGGGGCCGAGGCGAACGCGGTCGTCGTCCAACAGGTGATGCAGGAGGAGATGGGTTGCGAGGTCGAGCTCCAGGAGATCAACGAATCCGCGCAGTTCCCCGCGATGGCCTCGGGTGATGTCGACGCGACGCTCGAGGTCTGGCCCTCCGGCCATGCGAAGGACCGGTCGCAGTACATCGAGAAGGCCGGCACCGTCGTCGACGGAGGCGAGCTCGGCATCACCGGCAACATCGGATGGTTCGTGCCGTCCTACGTCGTCGAGGATACCCCCGAGTACGCCACGTACGAGGGCTTCACCGAGGCCGACGCGTTCTCAACGGCGGAGACGGGCGACAAGGGCCGCTTCCTCGGTGCGGACACGACGTACTCGATCTTCGACGAGGCGATCATCGAGAGTCTGGGACTGGACCTCGAGGTCGTGTACTCCGGATCGGAGACCGCGTCGCTGTCGGCGCTCGACAACGCCGTGAAGAACGAAGAGCCGATCGTCATGTACTGGTGGACCCCGCAGTGGGCCAATGCGAAGTACGACCTCGTCGAGGTCGAGTTGCCGGAGTTCGATGAGGAGTGCGAGCAGATCGCGCTCGACGATCCGGACGAGGCGGCGGGCTATGACTGCGACTACGCCGACGACGTGCTCTACAAGGCGTTCAGCGTGGACTTCGCGGAGAAGGACCCGGCGGCGTTCGAGTTCCTCTCCAACTTCCAGTGGACCGAAGAGGACCAGAACTCGGTCGCCCTCGAGCTGCAGGAGGGAGCGGATCCCGAGGAGGCCGCGCAGACCTGGATCGACGCCAACCAGGACGTCGTCGACTCCTGGATGCCGGCGGCCTGAGCACGAACAGGACGGTCCGAACACGGGAAGCACGGCGGTGAGACGGGGGCGGTCCATGGGCCGCCCCCGTCGCCGTTGCGGGGACGGGGAGCGATGAGCGAGAACCTGAAGCTGTACATCGACGGAACGTGGGCCGACGCGTCCGACGGCGCGACGCTCGAAGCGACGAGCCCGCGCTCGGGCGAGGTGGTCGCAACCGTGCCCAGCGGCACGCGCGGGGACGTGCAGCGCGCGATCGGCGCTGCCCAGCGTGCGCGTCGTGGGTGGGCCGGGATGTCGGCCTTCGACCGGGCGGCAGGGATGCGACGGATCGCCGCGGCGATCGACGCCAACCGCATCGAGCTCGCGCGCACGCTCGCGATCGATCAGGGCAAGCCCCTGGCCGCCGAGGCCAACGACGAGGTCGAGGAACTACTCGGCTACTTCGAGATGGCCGCGGCCGACGCGATCCGAATGGACGGGATCATGCCGCCGTCGTTCGATGCGAACAAGCGCGTGCTGCTCTACCGCGTGCCGCGCGGCGTCGTCGGGATCATCAGTCCGTGGAACTGGCCGTACACCATGCCGGGGGAGATCCTGGCCCCGGCGCTCGCCTACGGGAACGCGATCGTCTGGGTGCCCGCGCCCTCGACGTCGGTGTGCGCCGTTCGCTTCGCCGAGTGCATCGTCGAGGCCGACCTGCCGGCGGGCGTCTTCAACATGGTGACCGGCGAGGGCGCGGTCGTCGGCGACGAGGTCGCCGCGAATCCCGGGACGAGCGCGATCGGGTTCATCGGCTCGATCGCGACCGGTCATCGCGTCGCGGAGCGCGCGGCCGGCAAGGATCTGCTGCTGGAGATGGGTGGCAACGGACCGCTCGTCGTGATGGAGGACGGCGACATCGACGCGGCGGTCGAGGCGACGCTGACGGCGTGCTTCCTGAACGCCGGACAGAGCTGCACGGCGGGTGAACGGATCCTCGTCCACGAAACCGTCCACGACGTGTACGTCGGCAAGCTTTCCGCCGCCGTCGCGGAGAAGATCCACCTCGGCGATCCCTTGGACGACGCGACCACGATGGGTCCGGTGAACAACGCCGGTGTCGCCGACAAGACCGAGCGGCACGTGGCCGAAGCGGTCGAGGCAGGTGCCTCCGTCGTCACCGGCGGCCGTCGTGCGCCCGAGCACGGCAGCGAGCTGTTCTTCGAGGCGACGGTCCTCGACGGCGTGACCGACCGGATGCAGGTGGCGCGCGAGGAGACGTTCGGTCCGGTTGTTCCGGTCTCGACGATCCGCAGCGAGGACGAGGCGGTGGCGCTCGTCGACGACTCGGAGTACGGGCTGCTGTCGGCGATCTTCACCGCCGACCTGGCGCGGGGGCTACGGTTTGCCGAGCGGGTGCGCACCGGGTGGGTGAACGTGAACGAGGGCACCAACTACTGGGAGTCCCACCTTCCCTTCGGCGGCGGCGCGGGCTCCAAGAGCGGTATCGGCCGTGTCGGAGGGCGCTACTCGATGGAGCGCCTGACCGAGCTCAAGACCGTGGTGCTCAACCTCGGCGAGAGCTGAGTTGCTGAGGTCGCAACCGGTGGGTTGTCAGCGCAACCACGCGGGCCGACCATCGGTGCCGGCGACGGCGTACGCCGTCGCACGGGCGAGAAGCTTAAGGAGCGCGGGGAACCGGATGCGCGATCGGGCCCAACTGGTGATCGTGGGAGCGGGGATCGTGGGCACGAGCGCCGCCCGCCACCTGGCCGAACTCGGCGTGACGGATGTCCTCGTTCTCGATCAGGGACCGCTTTTCGAGACCGGCGGGTCGACCTCACACGCCCCGGGACTGGTGTTCCAGACGAACGGATCCCGGACGATGTGCCGGATCGCGCAGGACACGGTCGCCCAGTACGCCGAGCTCGCTCTCGACGGGCAGCCGGGCTGGTACGGCGTCGGCGGGATCGAGATCGCGACTACACACGAGCGCATGGAGGAGCTGAAGCGCCGTCTCGGGTTCGCCCGCGCCTACGGGATCGAGGGTGCCGAGCTGTTGGACCCCGGCGAGACCGCCGCGAAGATCCCTCTGCTCGACCCGTCGACGATCCACGGCTCGCTCTTCGTCCCCTCCGACGGAGCTGCGAAGGCCGTTCGTCTCGCCGCCGCGTACGCGCGGAAGGCGGAGGCCAGGGGCGCCGCGTTCGAGGGTGGCGTGACGGTCACCGGGTTCGACATCCGAGAGGGACACGTCCACGGTGTGCGGACCGACCGGGGCGACGTCGAGTGCGAGCAGGTGCTCGTGTGCGCGGGGATCTGGGGGCCGCGGCTCGGGGCGATGGCGGGGGTGCCGATCCCGCTCGCGGCCGTGCAACACCAGCTCGTGTGGACCGAGCCGCTCCCCGAGCTCGCGGGTCAGACAGACGAGATTGCTCACCCGATCCTGCGTCACCAGGACGTCTCGCTGTACTACCGCCAGCGCGAGGACCGCTACGCGCTGGGCAACTATCGCCACGAACCCGTGCTCACCGACCCGGAAGACATCCGCCACCCGTCCGAGCCCGGTCCTATGCCGTCGGTGATGCCGTTCACGCCGGAGCACTTCTCCGAGTGCGAACGCGAATCGACCCGGATCATGCCGGCCCTGACGGATCGGATCGACCTGTCCACCGCGATCAACGGGATGTTCTCGTTCACGCCCGACATGGGCTCGATCGTCGGCGAGTCGACCGACGTGCGCGGATTCTGGATCTGCGAAGCGGTCTGGGTCACGCAGGGAGGCGGCATGGGCCGTCAGGTCGCCGAGTGGATCGCGACCGGCGAGCCGAGCATGGACCTCGCCGAGGCCGACGCGAACCGGTTCTACCCGTACATGACGACCCCGCCGTACGTCCGCGAACGCGGTGCGCAGAACTACCGCGAGGTCTACGACATCATCCATCCCCGCCAGCAGATGGAGCGCCCACGCAGGCTCCGCCTGACCCCCGCCTACGAGGCGCACGCCGCGCTCGACGCGGAGTTCGTGGTGGGAGCGGGGTGGGAGCGCCCCCAATGGTTCGCGTCCAACGGGGACCTGCTCCGTGGCGACCCGTGGGAGCGGCGATCGGGATGGGCAGCGCAGCACTGGTCGCCGATCGAGGGCGCCGAACACCTGGCGACCCGCGAACGTGTCGCGCTGTTCGACATCACGCCGTTCGCAAAGTTCGCGGTCGGTGGTGCCGGCGCGCTCGCATTCCTGGAGCGGATCTGCGCGAACCGGATCGACCGGGCCGTCGGGTCGGTGATCTACACGGCGATGCTCACGCCCCGGGGTGGCATCCGGTGCGACCTGACCGTGACGCGGCTGGCCGAGGACCTGTTCCAGGTCGTGACCGGTGGCGGATCGGCGATGCACGACCTCGCGTGGCTGCGCGCGCAGGCCCGCGACGGTGAGCGGGTCGGGATCGTCGATCGCACGACGAGCTCGTTCTGCTTCGGACTCTGGGGGCCGCGTGCACGCGACGTGCTGTCGGCGGTGACGACCGACGACGTGTCGAACGAGGCGTTCGGGTACCTCACCGGACGGCCGATCCACCTGGGCGAGGTGCCCGTGTTCGCCCAGCGGATCTCCTACGTCGGTGAGCTCGGATGGGAGGTGTACGGCCCGTTCGAGATGGGCGCGCGGGCCTGGGAGCTGCTCTTCGACGCGGGGCGTGAGCACGGGATCGTGGCGGCGGGCCTCGGGGCGTTCGACTCCCTGCGCCTGGAGAAGGGCTACCGCCTCTGGGGTCAGGACATCCACACCGAGCACGATCCGTTCGAGGCCGGCCTCGGGTTCGCGGTGCGGATGGACAAGGGCGGGTTCCAGGGCCGCGACGCGCTCGAGCGGATCGCCCGAGGTGGCTCGAGCCACAAGCTCGCGTGTATGACCCTCGACGATCCGTCCGCGGTCGTGCTCGGCAAGGAGCCGATCCGCGACGCACAGGGAGCGGTGGTCTCCTACGTCACCTCGGCCAACCACGGCTACTCGATCGGTCGAGGGATCGCCTACGGGTACCTGCCGGTCGAGCTGGCCGTCGAGGGAACCCCCGTCCGGATCGAGTACTTCGACGAGCGGTATGCCGCGACGGTCGCGGCCGATCCCTTGTTCGACCCCAAGAACGAACGCCCGAGGAGCTAGGAGCGCCCGATGAGCGACGAGCAGGAACTGGACCTGTCGACCCTCCCCGACGACGAGCTCACCAAGCAGATGCACGACGATCTCTACGACGGCATGGCCGACGAGATCGTCGAGGGAACGAACATCCTCCTGGGTCGCGGATGGGCGGCCGACCGGGTGCTGAACGACGCCCTGGTCGATGGGATGCGGATCGTCGGGATCGACTTCCGCGACGGCATCCTGTTCGTCCCGGAGGTGCTGCTGGCCGCGAACGCGATGAAGGCCGGGATGGAGATCCTCCGGCCGCTGCTCGCCGAGACCGGTGTGGAACGGGTCGGCAAGGTCGTGATCGGCACCGTCAAGGGCGACATCCACGACATCGGGAAGAACCTCGTGTCGATGATGCTCGAAGGCGCCGGGTTCGAGGTCGTCGATCTCGGCATCAACAATCCGGTGGAGAACTACCTCGAGGCGCTCGAGGAACACGAGCCCGACATCCTCGGGATGTCGGCGCTGCTGACGACGACGATGCCGTATATGAAGGTCGTGATCGACGAGCTCGTCGACAAGGGCCTCCGCGAGGACTACATCGTTCTGGTGGGTGGCGCGCCGCTGAACGAGGAGTTCGGCAAGACCGTGGGCGCCGACGCCTACTGCCGTGACGCCGCGATCGCCGCCGAGACGGCGCAGGCGCTCGTGCTCGCGCGCCGCGCGGCGGCGGGGGCCTGATCGCGATGGCCGAGCTCACGGTGATCCGCTGGCGCGACATCCCCGCGCAGGTCACGGCAAAGCAGGGGAGGGAGTCGGCGCGGGTCCAGTTGACCGACCGGTTCCAGGAGGCGATCGACGCCGCCGCGACGAGCATCGGACTGATCGGCACCGACGAGTATCTGGCCGAGTGGGCGCGCGACGCCCGCCCGTGCGGAGACGACCTCGAGGCCGAGGCGCATGCGGAGGCGGAACGGATCGAGGCCGCGCATCCCGACGAGGCGCTGCGCGCCCTGATCCGCAGCGGCGGCCGGCGCGCCGACGGAGGCCCCGCATGACCGAGACCGTCCTCAGCTCGGCGACGAAGGAGGTCGTCCTGGGGTTCGACCGTCCGTTCGTGGTGATCGGGGAGCGGATCAACCCGACCGGCCGCAAGACGCTCGCCGAGCAGATGAAGGCCGGCGACTTCTCCACCGTGATCGTCGACACGAACGCCCAGGTCGAGGCGGGCGCGCAGATGCTCGACGTCAACGCGGGGATCCCGCTCGCGGACGAGCCGGCGATCCTGGCGGAGACGATCAAGCTCGTGCAGTCCCTGACCGACGTCCCGCTCTCGATCGACTCGTCGATCGTCGCTGCGCTCGAGGCCGGCCTGTCCGCCTATCAGGGCAAGGCGCTCGTGAACTCGGTGACGGGCGAGGAAGAGCGTCTCGAGGCCGTCCTGCCGCTCGTGGCGAGACACGGGGCGGCCGTCGTCGCGATCACGAACGACGAGACCGGCATCTCCCAGGACCCGAACGAGCGATTCGCCGTCGCGAAGCGGATCGTCGAGCGTGCCGCCGATCACGGCATCGGCCGCGAGGACATCGTCGTCGACCCTCTCGTGATGCCGATCGGGGCGATGCGCACCGCGGGCCGGCAGGTGTTCGAGCTCGTCCGGCGGTTGCGGACCGAGCTCGGCGTGAACTCCACCTGCGGTGCGTCGAACGTCAGCTTCGGCCTGCCGAACCGTGGTGGTCTGAACGCGGCGTTCCTGTCGATGGCGATCGCTTCGGGGCTGACCTCGGCGATCACGAGTCCCCTGCATCCAGAGATCCGCCAGGCCGTGATGGCCGCCGACGTGATGATGGGCAACGACGCCGACTGCATCGCGTGGATCCGCACCTACCGGGAGCCCTCGGCGGACGGCGGCGGTCGTCGGGAGCGCGGCGCTCGCCGGCGCGCCCGGGGAGCGGGTACCGACCCGGCGCCACCGTGAGCACGGCCGAGCCGCTCGTCGTCTTCACCCCGTCGGGCAAGCGGGGCCGGTTCCCGGCGGGGACGAACCTCCTCGATGCGGCCCGTTCGCTCGGGGTCGACCTCGACTCGGTGTGCGGCGGACGGGGGATCTGCGGCCGGTGCCAGATCACGGTGAGCGAAGGGGAGCACGCGAAGCACCAGATCACCTCCGCCGCCGATCACTTGAACGCGTTCACGCGGACCGAGGAGACCTACGCGCGGGAGCAGGGGCTCGCGTCCGGCCGCCGGCTCGGGTGCGCCTGCGAGGTGCTCGGCGACGTCGTGGTCGACGTTCCCGCCGACAGCCAGGTCCATCGCCAGGTCGTGCGCAAGGAGGCGGACGCGCACCCGATCGAGATCGACCCGGTCGTGCGCCTGTACTACGTCGAGGTCCGGGAACCCGACCTCGGAGAGTCCTCCGGCGATCTGCGGCGGCTCGAGGAGGCGCTCGAGACGGAGTGGGCGCTCACCGGGCTCACCGCCGATCTCCAGGTGCTCCGCGACCTCCAACGCACGCTGCGCGAGGGGAAGTGGGCCGTGACGGTCGCCGTCCACGACGGGGCGACGATCACCGGGATCTGGCCGGGTTTCCACGACCGTGCGGTCGGCGTCGCGTTCGACGTCGGTTCGACGACGGTTGCGGGGCACCTGTGCGACCTGACGACCGGCGAGGTGCTCGCATCGGCGGGATCGATGAACCCGCAGATCCGCTTCGGCGAGGATCTGATGAGCCGGGTGTCGTACGTGATGATGAACCCCGGTTCGGAGGCCGACCTGACGGCCGTCGTCCGGGAGTGCCTCAACCAGCTCCTCGCCGAGCTCGCGGCCACCGCGGAGATCGACGGGACCGACATCCTGGAGCTCACGATCGTCGGGAACCCGATCATGCACCATCTGCTGCTCGGCCTCGATCCGACCGAGCTGGGCGGAGCGCCGTTCGCGCTCGCCGTCGACGAGGCGGTGCGGCTGCGGGCCGAGGAGCTCGACCTTGCGGTCCACCCCGGCGCCCGCGTCTACGTCCTGCCGTGCATCGCCGGGCACGTGGGCGCGGACACGGCGGGCATGGTGCTCTCCGAAGGTCCGTACCTCCGGGCGGGGGTCGAGCTGCTCGTCGACGTCGGGACGAACGCCGAGATCGTGCTCGGCAACCGCGACCGACTGCTCGCCGCATCGAGCCCGACCGGTCCCGCGTTCGAAGGAGCGCAGATCAGCTGCGGCCAGCGCGCCGCGCCCGGCGCGGTCGAGCGGGTCCGGATCGATCCCGAGACGCTCGAGCCGCGGTTCCGCGTGATCGGTCGCAACGCTTGGTCGGACGAGCCGGGCTTCAAGGGCGCGTCGGTGACCGGCGTGTGCGGGTCGGGGATCATCGAGGTGATGGCCGAGATGTTCCTCGCGCGGATCCTCACCGCGGACGGGACGATCGACGGCGCGCTCGCCGGGCGTTCGGAGCGGATCGTCCCGGACGGACGGACGTTCTCCTACGTGCTCCACGACGGCGAGCCGCGGTTGGTGATCACCCAGAACGACGTGCGCGCGATCCAGCTCGCGAAGGCCGCGCTCGAGGCCGGGTGCCGCCTGCTGATGGATCATCTGCAGATCGAAACCGTCGACCGGATCCGGCTGGCGGGCGCGTTCGGAGCGCACATCGATCCGGTGCATGCGCTGGTCCTCGGGATGGTTCCGGATTGCGACCCGTCCGGGGTCACCGCCGCGGGGAACGCCGCCGGGACGGGAGCGCGGATCGCGTTGCTCAACCGCTCGGCGCGGACCGAGATCGAAGACGTCGTCCGCCGGATCGAGAAGATCGAGACGGCGGTGGAACCAAGGTTCCAGGAGCATTTCGTGAACGCGATGGGCATCCCGCACGCGACCGATCCGTACGCGCGCTTGGGGACCGCGGTGTCCTTGCCCGAGCGGACCGCAACGGGTGCCACGACGGACCGAGGTCGACGTGGGCGCTCCCGGCGCCGCGCCGCCTCCGACGATGCGACCTCTGGAAAGGACGAGACCGCATGAGCGAGACGACCGGACGAAGGCGCGGCGGAGGACGGGCGGCACGGCAAGCGGCGCGGGCGGCGACCACCGCCGAGCGGATCCCCTACATCACGCGAACGCTCAAGCCGCTCGAGGTGCTCGACACCGAGGGCCTCGAGCTGATGGAGCACAACGCCGACACGATCCTGGAACAGGTGGGGATCGAGTTCCGTGAGTCGCCCGATGCGCTGGAGCTGCTGAAGGGCGCGGGAGCCGACGTCGACGGGGAACGTGTCCGCTTCCCGTCCGGGATGTGCCGGGAGACGATCCGGGCGTCGGCACCGTCGAGCTTCACGCAGTACGCGCGCAACCCCGAGCACAACGTGGAGGTCGGCGGGAGGCACACCGTGCTCGCTCCGGCCTACGGCTCGCCGTTCGTGCACGATCTTGACCAGGGACGCCGGTACGGAACGATCGAGGACTTCGGCAACTTCGTGAAGCTCGCGTACGCCGCGCCGTTCCTGCACCACTCGGGCGGGACGGTCTGCGAGCCCGTGGACCTGCCCGTCAACAAGCGCCACTACGACATGGTGTACGCGCACATGCGCTACTCGGACAAGGCGTTCATGGGCTCGGTGACCCACCCCCTTCGCGCGCAGGACACCGTGGAGATGTGCAGGATCCTGTTCGGCGCGGCGTACCTCGAGGATCATCCGGTCGTCATGAGCCTGGTGAACGCGAACTCGCCACTCGTGTGGGACTCGACGATGCTCGGCGCGGCGAAGGCGTACGCCGAGGCGAACCAGGCGCTGATCATGACCCCGTTCATCCTCGCCGGCGCGATGAGTCCCGCGACCGTCGCGGGCGCGGTCGCCCAGACGCTCGCCGAGGCGATGGCCGGGATGACCTACGTCCAACTCCTCCGTCCGGGGGCGCCGGTCGTGATGGGCTCGTTCGCGTCGTCGATGTCGATGCAATCGGGCGCGCCGACGTTCGGAACGCCCGAGCCCGCGCTCGTGCTCTATTCGCTGGCGGCGCTCGCCCGACGCCTCGGCGTACCGTTCCGCAGCGGAGGGTCGCTCACGGCCTCCAAGCTCCCCGACGCGCAGGCTGCCTACGAGTCGGCGAACACGTTTCAGCCCACGATGCTCGGCGGGGTGAACTTCGTGCTGCACGCCGCCGGGTGGCTCGAGGGCGGGCTCGCGATGGGGTACGAGAAGTTCGTGCTCGACCACGATCAGTGCGGGATGGCGGCGGCGTTCGCCAACGGCGTCGACCTGTCGCCGAACGGTCAGGCGATCGACGCGATCCTCGAGAACGGGCCCGGGCAGCACTTCCTCGGGACGGCGCACACGCTCGCGAACTTCGAGTCGGCTTTCTTCCGCTCGGGGGTGGCCGACAACAACTCCTTCGAGCAGTGGGAGGCCGAGGGCTCCAAGGACGCCGCCGAGCGTGCCAATGCACTGTGGAAGAAGACGCTTGCCGAGTACGAGCCGCCGCCGATCGACGAAGCGAAGGACGGCGAGCTGCTCGAGTGGATCGAGAAGAAGAAGGCGAGCTTCCCGGACTCGAACGTCTGATGGCTCTGCGCCGCTCCCGGATCGCGAAGCTCTCCGAGGTCGAACGTGTGGCGCTGCGACGCCTGATCGAGGATCCGAAGTTCGAGCTGATCCCGCTCTCCGACGTCGGTGAGCAGGCGGCGTTCCTTCCCCCGGGCGTCACGGTCACGGTGACGGCCTCGCCGGCGAAAGGGATCGAGGCCACGATCGAGCTGGCCGAGAAGATGGCCGCCGTCGGCCACCCCGCGATCCCGCACCTGTCCGCCCGGATGATCCGCGATCGCGCGCATCTGGCCGAGCTGCTGCAGCGACTCGCGGTCGCCGGCCTCACGTCGGTCTTCGTCGTCGGCGGGGACCCGATCGACGCCGACGGGTTCCCCGACGGGCTGGCCCTGCTGCGCGCGATCGAGGAGACCGGTCCGCGACCGAGCGAGATCGGGATCCCCGGCTATCCCGAGGGGCACGTGGACATCGATGCGGTCGTGCTCGGCACCGCGCTGCGCGACAAGTCGGTGCACGCGGACTACATCGCCACCCAGCTCTGTTTGGATCCGACCGCGATCGCGTCGTGGGTCCAGTGGTTGCGGGCCTCGGGCATCGCGCTCCCCGTGCACCTGGGGACGCCCGGTGTCGCCGACCTGACGAAGCTGCTGTCGATCGCGACGAAGATCGGCGTCGGAGGCTCGGCCCGGTACCTGTCCAAGAACCGTCGGGCGGTCGGCCGCCTCGTTCGGAAAGGTGGCTACCGCCCCGACGGTCTGCTGGAGGATCTCGCTCCGGTCTTGGCCGACGCGAACGCCGACGTGCGGGCGCTCCACCTGTTCACCTTCAACCAGGTCGAGCGCACCGTCGACTGGCAGCGCCGGATGCTGGAGGAGCTGTCGATCCAGGCACGCTAACAACCGGTCAGTTCCGCATCCTTCACGCTGTCTCGCGGGTCCGCGGAGAACCCATCCCGACCGGACCCGCCGCGAATGCTGTCGTTACCGGCGACGCCGTCCTGAGAATCGAGGCAGAGATCTTTACCCGCCCCGCCAGACACGAGGTCTGATCCGCGACCGCCGGTCGCCCGGTCAGCGCCTCGCATGCCTATCACTCTGTCCGAGCCACGCCCGCCGACGAGGGTGTCCCCCTGGCAGGCGCCCGCTCGCTGATGCTCATGTTCGAATCCTCTGTAGCGACTGTTTCAGCTAGGGGAAGAGGTCCACAGCCGAGTACGTCCGCGCTCCTGGGGGCGGTTTCTTGATCTCTTCTCGAGCACACACCGCCAACTCGAGATGCTTGCGAACAGCAGGCAGTTGTCCCGCCTTCGCCGTTAGGGAACTCACGATGCGCGCCCCGTTCACGCCGCGCGCCCACTTCGCCTCACCGACGAGAATCGCCGCTTGATCGACGCCGGCCAGCGCCACCGCGTCGATCTCGTTCTCTCCGTCCCGATCCCACCAGGGTCCGATGGCTTCGACTTCCTCGGGCATCTGCCCGGTGACCGCGAGGTGCCGAAGGTGATCCCGGAACGCCTCCTCCCACGCAGCCCCCATGTGATCATCGAGGCCCCGTTCGATCGATCCGACGATCGAACCTCCCAAGCCTCGCTCGATCTCTCCGCGATGTCGTTCCACCAGCGTGAGCCAGAATCGGAGGAAGTTGTCGGCGATCCGGTACACCGTCCGTTTGGTTCGCCGCGGGTTCTCTGTGATCGGAACCACTCGTTCCACGAGACGCAGCTCGGCCAGACGATCGAGCGTTCGTGCTGGCTCCGCACGCACCGCCTGTTCGATCTCGTGGTGTTTCGTGCGACCCGCCGCAATCGCTCGCAGCACGAGGCCCCCGAGCTCTCCCGATTCTCCCTCTGTAGCGAGCACGAGTTGGCCCTCCGTGAGCATGGGGGCCCCAGGGGCACAGACCAGGCGATCGAGGTTCGAACGGACCGGTTCCGTCTGATCCCACCAGCTCAGGTACAGGGGCATCCCGCCGGCGACGCCCCACACCAACGCACGACTCGCGGGATCCAGGACGCGGAGCATCGTCGACGCCTCTCGTGGTCGGAACGGATGCACGAGGAGCGGGAGATCGATCCGCCCGAACAAGGGTGAACGCTCGTCCTGCATCGCCTCCATCGTGCGAACGGCAGATCCGCACACGAGGATGCGCAAGGCTGTGCGCCCCCTTTCGCGATCGAGCCAGGCGCGCAACACGGACGGAAGGGCTGGATACGTTCGCGTGAGCTCCGGGAACTCGTCAAGGATGAGCAGCGAAGGGCTTCGGACGTCGGCGAGCCCGGCAAGGGCGTCATCCCAGTCGGTGAAAGGCCGGATTCGCGCGTTTCGCCGTTCGAGATCGGCCACCTTGGTTGCCTCGTCTGTGAGGATCCTGAGCTCATCGGCAAGCGGGCGTCCCGCGCCCGTGTGGAATACCGTGGGCTTGCCGCGCGCGAAGCGTTGGATCAAGGCCGTCTTACCGACCCTTCGCCGTCCCCACACGAGGGCGATCCCCGTGGAGGTCGACCACCAGCGGTCGAGGGCGGCGAGTTCCCCTGTCCGGTTGACGAATGACATGAGACGAAGTTACACCACCTGTAAGTTACAGTCAAGGTAAGTTACATGGAGTGTCAGTTAGCTCACCGAGCCATCAGCAATGATGCGCCATCGACCCATCGGGTTACGAGGTGTTCGGCGAAGGAAGGTCGAACCAGTACCCAGCTCGTCTCGTGACCGAGATGCACCAGGATCGCCTGCGTGTCCATGGCGAGTGTTTGGGCACACTGACCCGCCGTCCACGCTCGCGGATGCAGGTCGATCGGGCAGCCGGTCGCGAGCGCGTCGAGCGCGTCCGGGCCGCGGAGCTGCAACACCACGCGGTTGGCGGACACGTCGACGACCGAGCGGTGGCGTGGTGCCAGTGCCCGATCCAGGTCGGTGGCGAGCGAGGGGAACCGTTCGTGAGGCGCTACGACGAGCCACTCGTCGGGGCCTAGCCACAGTGTCACCCGACCGTCGCGCTCCAGGAACGTGTTCGGCTCGAGCGGGAGCTCGAGGGAGCCGGCGATCGATCGCGGATCGCTGCGGAGGCTCACCTGCGCCAACCCGGACACCTCGGTGAGCTCGAGGCCGTCCGTGGCGGGCGCAGGGGACCGGTGAGCGAGTGCATCCCGGAGCTCAGCCGTCACGGCGGGCTCCTTCCGGGTCGTAGAACACGGGATCGGTCACCGTCGCCGCGATCGTTCCCTCGGGGAGCGGGGCGAAGACCGACGCCCCCCGGAGCTCGCGGCCGTGTTCGAGCACGGCGAGTGCGAAGGTTCGCTCGAGGATCGGGCTGCGGTAGCTGGACGTGACGTGGCCGGCCATGGGCATCGGGATCGATCCCGTGTCTTCGAGGACGAGCTGCGCTCCTTCGGGGAGCACCTGCGCACGATCGACCGCCAGCAGACCGACGAGCTGCTTGCGGTCGTTGCGAACCGTGTCGGGGCGTGACAGCGAGCGCTTGCCGACGAAGTCGCCCTCGCCGGACACGATCCGGTCCATCCCGAGGTCGCCGGGGGTCACCGTTCCGTCGGTGTCCTGGCCGACGATGATGAAACCCTTCTCGGCGCGCAGCACATGCATCGCCTCGGTGCCGTACGGCTCGAGCCCGAGGGGAGTGCCTGCCTCGATCACGTGTTCCCAGAGGCTCTGTGCGTAGCGACCGTCGACGTTGATCTCGTAGGACAGCTCGCCCGAGAAGCTCACGCGGGCGATCCGCGCGGGAACGCCGTCCACCGCGCCGTCGCGGAACCTCATGAAGCCGAACGCGTCCGCCGACAGGTCGATGTCGGTGCCCACCGCCGCGATGACCTCGCGGGCGCGCGGGCCGGCGATGCCGATCGTGGCCCACTGCTCGGTGACGCTCGTGCAGTACACGCGCAGCTGGGGCCACTCGGTCTGGAGCCACTCCTCGAACCGGTCGAGCACCGCGGCCGCGCCGCCACTCGTGGTCGTGACGAGGAACCGATCCTCGGCCAGCCGCATCGCGACGCCGTCGTCGAACACCATCCCGTCGAGGCCGAGCATCAGGCCGTAGCGGATCCTTCCGACCTTCAGCGTCGACATCGTGTTGGTGTACATCCGGTCGAGGAACGCTCCCGCGTCCGGACCGACCACCTCGATCTTGCCCAGCGTCGAGGCGTCGAGGATCCCGACTGCCGTGCGGACCGCGAGGCACTCGCGCGCGACGGCGGCGTTCATGTCCTCGCCGTCGCCCGGGTAGTAGCGGGCCCGTTTCCACTGACCGACGTCCTCCCAGACGGCACCGTGCTCCTCGTGCCACCGGTGGATCGGGGTGCGACGGATCGGATCGAGCAGATCGCCCTGATGGCGGCCCGCGAGCACCGAGAACGGAACGGGCGTGTACGGGGGGCGGGGGTTCGACGGTCCCTGCGCACCGGGGTCGCCGCCGAGGAGTCCGTTCACGACCTCGGCGGTCACCACCCCCGACGTGCGACCCTGATCGACGGCCGTCCCGATATAGGTGGCGCGCTTCACGTGCTCGACCGAACGCAATCCGCCGCCGACCGCCGCCTCGATGTCGGCGACGGTCTGGTCGCGCTGGAAGTCGACGAAGTGGCGCGAGCGGTCGTCGGCCGGGACCGACCAGCACGCCGCCGAGGCCGGGACCTCTCCCGCCGCCCGGCCGACGATCTCGAGCCAGTCGGGACCGGACCCGTCGGGAACGAAGCACGCCCGCTCCTCGTCGTAGCGGGACCCACACCCGATCGTCCGAGCGAGCTGCGTGACCGGGTTCCACCCTCCGGAGACGGCGAGCAGATCGGCCTCGATCGATCGCGGCTCGCCGCCGGCGCTCCTCACCCGAACCGCCGACACCCGCGGATCGCCGTCGGTGCCGGTGACGGAGGCGCCGGAGAGCACCTTGACCCCTTCGCGTCGTGCGTCTGCCTGTGCGGGAGAGCTCTCACGGACGTCGACGATCGCCTCGACGTGCGCACCCGCACGGAGCAGCTCCCATGCCGTCGCGTACGCGGGGTCGTTCGTGGCGAACAGCACCGCGCGGGAGCCGGGAACCACGGCGAACCGCTCGAGGTACAGACGGACGGCTCCCGCCAGCATCACGCCGGGCCGGTCGTCGTCGGCGAAGGCGATCGGGCGTTCATGCGCCCCGGACGCGAGCACGACGCGACCGGCGCGTACGTGCCACAGGCGCTCGACGGGACGGCTCCGCTCGTAGAGCACGACGTAGCCGGCGTCGTAGATGCCGAGCGCCGTCGTGCGCGTCAGCAGCGTCGTGTCGGGTGCATCGGCCACGTCGTCGATCAAGCCGTCGGGCTCGGTCGGGGCGTCGGCCCGCGGCGCCCCCTCGTGGGACGAGACGCCACCGAGCCACGTGCGTTCGTCGGCGAGCAGCACGCGATCCCCCCGCGCGACCGCCTCGAGCGCGGCTCGCAGACCCGATCGGCCGCCGCCGATCACGAGCGTTTCCACGTGTGCGTACCTCGGCAGACACGGAGCGGTCTGCGCATCGGGTCCCGGGAGTCGTCCGACCCCGGGCAGCCCCCGCGCGATCAGTCCGTCGACGAGCTCGACCGTCGGAGCCGGCGCGATCGCGTCGAACGACGGAGCCGAGACCTCGACGAACGCGGCTGGTTCCTCGACGCCGGCGGTCATCACGCCGCGCGGACGTCCGAGGATCGGGCTCGGGCACACGATGTGCACGCCGTTCGCTAGCAGGGCGGATGCCAGCGTGTCGCCAGCGAACCCGGAGAGCACGACGCCGTCGAAGGAGAACCGCACGGGGCTCGATCGGTCGATCCGGCCGCCGCTCTCCAGACGCCTCATGCGTCGTGCTCCGGGTCGGGGCGCAGCACGTAGGTCGCGGTGTCGCGGACGACATCGAACCACCGGCGGCACCCTGCGGTATGGAACCATCGCTCGTGGAATTCCCCCTTCGGGTTGTCGCGCATGAACAGGAAGTCGGCCCACTCCTGATCGGTCAGCGCGGCCGGATCCTCGGGATAGGCGATGTGTGCCTGTCCGCCGTAGCGGAACTCGACCTCCGCGCGCGGCCCGCACCACGGGCAGTCGATCAGCAGCACGTCGACCGGCCGTTCAGTGGGCCACCGCCGCCGCGCCGTGCTCGTCGATCAGGGCGCCGGTCGTGAATCGCTCCAGCGCGTAGGGCCGGGCGAGGGGGTGGGGCTCATCCCGCGCGATCGTGGCCGCGAACACCGCGCCCGACGCGGGCGTCGCCTTGAAGCCACCCGTTCCCCAGCCGCAGTTCAGGAACAGTCCGTCGATCGGGGTCAGACCGAGGATCGGCGACGCATCGGGCGAGACGTCCACGATGCCGCCCCAGGTCCGGAGCAGCTTCGCGTGCGCGAAGATCGGGAACAGCTCCACCGCGGCCGCCATCTGATGTTCGATCACGTGGAACGAGCCGCGCTGGCCGTACCCGATGTAGGGATCGATGCCCGCACCCATCACCAGCTCGCCCTTGTCGGCCTGGCTCACGTAGACGTGCACCTTGTTCGACATCACGACCGTGTCGATCACCGGCTCGAGCAATACCGACACGAGCGCCTGCAGCGGGTGGCTCTGCAGCGGGAGCCGCAGCCCGACCATGTCGGTGAGCGCGGAGGTATGTCCCGCCGCGACGAGTGCGACCTTCTCCGCGTGGATCGTGCCGCGGGTCGTCTCGACGCCGTGGACCCGGCCGCCGTCCAGATCGAACCCGGTGACCTCGCAGTGCTCCACGATGTCGACGCCGAGCCGATCCGCGCCGGTCGCATACCCCCACGCGACCTTGTCGTGGCGCGCCGTTCCGCCCCGCCGCTGGAACGTGGCGCCCAGCACCGGGTAGCGCAGATCGGGGGAGATGTTCACGATCGGGCAGATCTCTACGATGTCGTCTGGCTCGAGCCACTCGGCGTCGATCCCGTTCAGCCGATTCGCGTGCAGGCGCCGCTTGCTGGCTCGAACATCGCCCACGTCGTGCGAGAGGTTCATCACGCCGCGCTGGGAGAACTGGAGCTCGGTCCCGAGCTCCTCCTCGAGTCCTTCCCACAGCTTCAGCGCGTGCTCGTAGATCGCGGCGGATTCGTCCCACAGGTAGTTCGAGCGGATGATCGTCGTGTTGCGGGCCATGTTCCCGCCGGCGAGCCAGCCCTTCTCGAGCACGGCGACATCGGTGATGCCGTGCCGCGCTGCCAGCTCGTACGCCGTGGCGAGCCCGTGGCCGCCGCCGCCCACGACCACCGCCTCGTAGGACGGCTTCGGCTCCGCCGCGCGCCAGTAGCGGTCGGGGCGAGCGGTGTCGGTCGGATCCACGACGCCCAGGGTCGGCGAGGGCCCGAGCGGCGTCAACGCGAGGGATGCGCCTCACGCAACCATCTTCGACGCAACAGTCGTCGTTCATCTGTCTTGACAGCTCAGAGCCCCGGCACGTAGCGTCTCGCCGTTGCGGAGGGCGGAACAGGATGGTGCGGTGATGGGTAGCGGAGAGACGGGGAACCTGCGGTCGGTCTCCCGCGCGATCCGGGCTCTCGAGCTGATCGCCGAGCAAGGCGAGCTCGGGGTCACCGAGCTGGGACGGCGTCTGCAGGTCCACAAGGCGACGGCGTCTCGGCTGGCCGCAACCCTGGCCGAGCGCGGTCTCGTGGAACGCGACCCGATGACGGACAAGTACCGGCTCGGGTTCGGCTTGATCCGCCTCGCCGGCGCCGCGATGGCGGGGCTCGACCTCGTCAGCACTTCGCGATCGATCCTCGAGGAGCTCGCCGAGCGCACCCGCGAGACGGTGAACCTCGGGGTCTTCTCGAGCGAGGGAGTCGTCTACATCGACCAGGTGACCGGCGCCCGATCGATCGTGAGCGTGAGCTGGGTCGGTCGCCGCACGCCACTGCACTGCACGTCCAACGGCAAGGTGCTGCTCGCCTACATGGATCGTGCCGAACGCGACAAGCTGCTCGAACGGCCGCTCGAGCGCGCCACCCCCGACACGGTCGTCGACCCGAACGCCCTCCGCGCCCAGCTCGCCGAGACCCGCCGCCGCGGCTACGCCCAGACCCTCGAAGAGCTCGAGGAGGGTCTGAACGCCGTTGCCGCCCCCGTGTTCCAGGCAGACGGAACGGCGATCGCTGCACTCAGCGTGTCGGGTCCCGCATTCCGGATGCGGGCCGTCGACCTGCCGCGGATCGCCCGGATGACGATCGACGCGGCGACCGCGGTGTCGCGCCGGCTCGGCTACGTCGAGCGCCGGGCGGGGACGGTCGGGTGAGCATCGACTGGGGCGCCGCGCGAACCCCCGCCGGATCGTTGCTGGAAGCGCTCGGCCGAACCCCACTCGTGCGGCTGGAGCGGATCGCCCCCGAGGGACCCGAGCTGCTCGCGAAGATCGAATGGTACGGACCGACGGGATCGGTGAAGGACCGGATCTACGGCGCGATGCTCGAGGCCGCCGAACGGCGCGGGGACCTGCGTCCCGGGATGACGGTGATCGAGTGCACGACCGGCAACGCGGGGATCGCGTGCGCGGCGGTCTCGGCGATCAAGGGCTACGGGTGCACGATCGTGATGCCCGAGGGCATGAGCCGGGAGCGTAAGTTGATGATCGAGGCGTACGGAGCGCAGCTCGTCCTGACGCCGGGGGCGGGGACCGACATCGAGCTCGCGTTCGAGCGGATGCGTGAGATCGTCGACGCCGACCCCGATCGCTACTATTTCCCGGGCGAGTTCTCCAACCCCGACAACCCCGCGGCGCAGAGCATCTCGGGCGAGGAGATCCTCGACCAGACCGGTGGACGCGTCGACGCCGTCGTCGCCGCGCAGGGGACGGGAGGATGGATCAGCGGCGTCGCGCGCGTGCTGAAGCAGCGCCTCTCGGACGTCCGCGTGTACGCCGTGGAGCCCGCCGAGTGCCCGTTGCTGACCGAGGAGCGTTGGGGGGTCCACGGCGTACCGGGGATTTCCGACGGCATCGTCCCGGCCAACCTCGACCTCGACCTGCTCGACGGCATCGTCACGATCCCGACCGCGACCGCGCTCGAGACCGCCCGCCGGCTCGCGCGCACCGAGGGCATGTTGTGCGGGCCGTCGTCGGGGATCAACGTCGCCGCCGCACTCCGCGTCGCGCAGGCCCACCCCGACCTCGGACGCATCGTGACCGCGATCTGCGACACGGGACAGCGGTACCTGTCGGGAGAGCTGTTCGGGGAGACACCGCGGGTCGACATCCCACAGCGGCGCCGAGCGATCGATCCCGCGATCGCCGAGCACCTGCGCGCCCGGCGCGCCGATCTCGAGCAGCTCTGAGCTACACGCCGGGAGGCAGCACCACGGGTCGCGAGTCCCGAGAGCCCCGGGACAGCCGGCGGTAGAAGCCGGCCGCCAGCGCGATCGCGATCGTCGACGAAACGAGGGTGATGCTCGCGAGCGCGTTCAACGACGGGAGCGGTCCGGTCCGCGCCGACGAGTAGATCTTGATCGCGATCGTCTGGGTCGACGCGTCGATCGAGAGCTGCCGCGTGATGATGAAGTTGTCGACGGTCGAAGCGAACACGATCGCGAAGCTCGCGAGGATCGCCGGCGCGAGGAGGGGCAGCGTCACGCGGACGAGCGCGCGTACGGCGGATGCTCCCAGGTCCATCGCCGCCTCCTCGTACTGACGGCCGAGCGAGAGTAGCCTCGCCCGCACGATGATGACGGGATAAGCCAGCTCGAAGACCGACAGTCCCAGCACCTGCGCCCCCGTCCCGAGGCCGACCGCGTCGAACAGGTTCGTGAAGAACAGGAACAGCGCGATCGCCAGGGCGAGCTCCGGCGTCACGAAGGCGAACAGCACGAAGAAGTTCGCGGCCTTCGCCGGACGGCCGCGCCAGCGGCTGAGGGCGATCGCGAAGGCCGTGCCGATCGGGACCGAGATCGCCATCACGAGTCCCGACAGCAGGAACGTGTGCGCGAGCGCGGAGCGGAGCTCGGTGTTCTGCCACACCGAGTTCACGTCCCCCACGTACCAGCGCGTCGAGAATCCCTGCCAGGCGCTCAGGGATCGCCCATCGTTGAACGAGAAGATCACGGCGATCGCGACGGGCAGGAGCGTCCACGCCACGTAGCCGAGGGCGACCACCCACAGGAACCGGGCCCGGGCCCACGGGTTCTTCGCCCAGCCCCACAGCCGGGCGATCGGCCCTCGGCCGGCAGGCCGGTTCGGGCGTGGGATGACGGTTCCCTCCACCGCGCTCACAGCGACGCCGCCGATGCGCGGGAGGTGCTCCGCAGGTAGGAGAGCATCGGGACGAGCAACACGACGAGCAGGATCAACACGAGCGAGGCGCCGGTCTGCACGAGAGAGCTCTGGATCGATCCGTCGATCACGTTGCCGAGCATCGCCGTGTTCCGCGAGGCGGAGAGCAGGTCCTGGGTGTAGTAGTCACCCGACATCGGCAGCGTCACGATCACCACACCCGCGACGATCGCGGGGATCGACTGCGGAACGGTGACGCGCAGGAACGTCGAGGTCTGTCCCGCTCCCAGATCGCGCGCGGCCTCGAGCGCCGAGGAGTCGATCCGATCCAGGGCCGCGTACAGGGGCAGGATCATGTACGGGATGTAGCCGTAGACGAGCCCGAGGATCACCGTCGACGGTTTACCCTCGAGCCAGGCCCGCGGTTCGCTGAGCACGCCGAGAGCCTCGAGGATGCGGTTCACGTAGCCGTCGTTCTGCAGCAGGTTCGTCCAGGCGAGCATCCGCATCATGTAGCTGATCCAGAACGGTGCGAGCAGGGCAACGAGGAACCACGCCTTGAACCGGCCCGCGTGTCGCGCGATGAAGTACGCGACGGGATATCCGATCAGCAGGCAGAGGACGGTCGCCGCCGCCACGTACACGAACGTTCGGATGAACGCCGTCTGCGTGACGCTTCCCGCGGTGAACAGCTGACCGACGACGTCGGAGAACGCCGCGGTGTCCCACTGCACGGGGTTGTACTCGGGCAGGGGCGACAGGAAGATCGGATCGAGGCCGCCGAACGCGACCGACACGATCACGTAGAACGGCACGACGAAGAACGCGGACACCCAGATCACCGCGGGCGCGGCGAACGCGGGCCAGAACCAGCGCGGGTACCAGACTCCCGAGTCGTCGGCGCGTGCCACGGCTCCGGTTCTCCCGCGGCTACGCGCCGCCCGAGACCTCCTGGTAGATCTGCTGGTAGAGCTGATCGACCTGCGGTTCGAGCTCGAGGGTCTGGAGGCCGTTGATCGCGGCGTCCTCGGTGAGCAGGATCGACTCGAGGTTCTCGGGCACGAGGCCGTCGGCGAGGATCCGCTCGGGGGTAACGCCGTCGATCGTCGGCTGGAACCCCTCGTAACTGTAGTTCTCGATCGCGATCTCGGTGTCCGAGAGCATGTCGATCATGGTGTGCGCCAGCACCGGGTTCTGCGCTCCCGTCGGGATCATGAACACGTCGTTCTGCGCGACCCCGGCCGTTCCCGACGGAGCATCCGGCGGCCAGACGTAGGAGATCGTGTCGATCGAGACGTCCTTCGGCATGTAGTACTGCGCATAGGCCATGTTGCCCGACCAGGACTGGTGCAGCCACGCGCTGCCCTCGGGCAGCTCCGTGTAGTCGGTGTGGTCGAACTTCCAGTTCATCGACTCCACGCCTTCGAGCAGGTCGGCCTTGGCGGCGTCCAGGTCGGAGGTGTTCGCCGTGTTCACGTCGTCGATGCCGTTCCTCAGCAGGGCGAGGGCGATGAGGTCACGGCTGTTGTTCTGCACGTGGGTCTTCCCCGCGTACTTCGTATCCCACAGGACCTCGTAGGGGTTGTCCATCGCGGCGATGTCGACGTCGACGAGATCGTTGCGCCATCCGATGCCCGTGGAGTAGATCACGTACGGAACGGTGTAGCGCAGCCCTTGGTCGTAGAAGGGATCCTGCAGCGTCTGCCACACGTTCGAGGTGACGTTCCCCAGGTAGGTGTGGTTCAGCGGCTGGACCAGCTTGCTGTAGGCGAGCTTGCTGACGTTGTCGAGCGTCACGGTCACGATCAGATCGAAGTCCGAGGCGCCGCTGCGCAGTTTGGAGACCATCTCCTCGGGGGTGTCGAACACGGTGTACTCGACCGCGGCTCCGGTCTGGTCCTCGAACCGGTTGCGGACCTTCTTCCAGATGTAGTCGTTGTAGCCGAAGATCTTCAGCGGTCCGGACTCGGGCTGCATGCCGTCCGCGATCGCCGGGTTGTCGTCGTAGAGCGGGAGCGAGACAGGGTTGTCCTTCCGTGCCAGGGGGAACGGCTCCGTGCCCTCGCCGTCCCCGCCGCCCGGGCCTCCGCCTCCCTCGTCCGAGCTGCCGCACGCGGCGAGGATCGCGGCGGCGCTCGGCAGGGCGATGCCCGCGGCGGCTGCGCGCCGGAGGAACTCCCGTCGGCTGAGTTGGTCTGCGGTCGGTCGTTCCTTCGGGTGGCCGAACATGGCTCCTCCTGCGGGTCGCCCTCTCTCGATCGTCCCCCTTGTAGCGGGTCGGAGGCCGGAAGGGAAGGCACGTTCGGGTGAATCGCCGTGACCCCGGGTCGGCCGGGGGTGGTTCTGGGGCCGCGTTCAGCCCCGCAGGCGGGCCTCCAGCAGGCCGCCGGTCGAACCCGGATCGCCCAGCGCGGAGCGCTCGGCGGCCGCGATCGCCGCGTGGGATGCGGCTTCGATCGGGTCGGCCGGCGGCGAGGACAGGGTCCGTGCCGCGAGCCCGTTCGCGAGTGACGGGGGTTCGCCGCCGTCGGTGCCGGCGTGCACGAGATAGGCGCTGACGATCAGCCGCTGGGCGCCGTTCGAGGTCGCAGGCGAGTTCACGACGTCGTAGCCGGCGCCGTCCTTGACGACCATCGTGGTCGATGCGCCGCCGTCCATGTTGACCGCCCAGGTCGCGCCGAGATCGAGGAACACCTCCGCGAACCGCGGAAGGGTCATGCCGACCGAGCCCGTCTGCCGTCCGTCGACGGTCACGAAGAACACCGTGCCGTCGGGCGCGTACCCGACCCCCGAGCGCGGGTTCTTGCCGCAGAAGTACGAACCGCAGGTCGCAGGAGCCACGATGTCGCCGTCATCGAGCAGCAAGGGGGATCCGCCCTGTTGGTCGGTCACGTACGGTCGATCCGGGACGCGCCAGGAGAGTGTCACCTCGCCGCCGACCGCCAGGGCACGGACCCAGCCGGCCGAGCCCCCGCTCGAGGACGGGGCGGCGAGGACGACCTGCTTCGCGGTACCCGGCTTGAGACGGTCCTTCGCGCAGCGTCGCGCGTCGACCGAATAGGAGCGGACCACCCCGTTGCCTCCCGGTTCCCACGCCGGGGCGGCCGCGGGTACGAGCCGCGCCGCGCACGTGTTCGTCGGCGGTCGTTCCACGCTGCCGCCCGTCCGTGTGTATCCTCCGAGCGCCCCGGCCGGCGGCGGACCGTCATTCAAGCGTTCCACCGACCGCGAGGCCCCGGCCGCCTCGTCGGTCGCGGACATCCGGAACGGGAACTTGCCGGCGCCCGGGTCGGTGCCGTCCAGCCGCACGTTGAAGCCGAACCCCGTCTTGCGACCGGTCGTCGCGACCGCGCCGTCTTCCGCGTAGGGATGGAAGGGATGCCCGTCGATGGCGAAGTCGCCGTTGATCGCACCGACGGCGCGATGGGCGCGGGCGATCTCGGAGGTGGTCGCATACGCGGGCCACACGCTGCCCGCGAGTCCAACGTCGACGGATGCGCGCGTCGGGTCGATCCGAAGGACCCGAACCCGGTTGGGACCGCTGACCCTGTACTTCAGCAGGGAGACGCCCGGCGCGATCGCTTCGGCACGCGCAGGGACGGGCCCGTCGGATCGGCTGGACCCAACCTCGCCCGCGAGCGCGAGGGACGCTCCGACCGAAGCCGTTACACACGCGAGCAGCACCAGGCCGGCGCCTGCGCGTGTGACGCGCCGCGGGTGCGGGCGGTTCCGGATGGCTCCCTCCGTGCTTGGGTCGGGATCGAGACTGCGCCGCATGCTACCGCCCCGGCCGGCGGGGGTGGACCAGCTGAGACGAGGGTTGAACCGTCGTTCAAGGCGAGGGTAGGCTCGGCGACGGACGCCCACCAGAACGGGAGCCGACCGATGTACCCGATGAGCGACGACGACAGGCGGATCCAGGACGCGGCCCGCGGGTTCGTCGACGAAGAGCTGATCCCGCACGAGGTCGAGGCGGAGCTGAACGCCGGCGAGCTTCCCGCAGAGGTGAAGCAGCGACACGACCGCCTCGTGAAGGAACTCGGCTTCTACGCGATGAACATGCCCACCGAGCTCGGTGGCGGCGGATTCACGATGTTCCAGCAGGCGCTGGTGTCCGAGCAGATCGGCCGTGTGACCAATGCGCTCGGGTGGGTCGTGCACACGCCGCCGGGGTGGGCGCCGGGAGTCGTCTCCGACCATCAGCTCGACACGTGGATCAAGCCCTCGATCGTGGGGGACCGGCACGAGTGCTACGCGATCACCGAGGAAGGAGCGGGCTCGGACGTCGACGCGCTCGCCGCGACGGCGCGCCGCGATGGCGAGGAGTACGTGCTGAACGGCGTCAAGATGCACGTGACGAGCTTCAACCATGCCGACTACTGCTTCTTCCAGGCGAAGCTGACGGACGGACCGCACGCGGGCGAGCACGTCCTGTTCTTCGTCGACCTCGATACGCCGGGCATCCGGGTCGTCCGCAACCCCGCCTACTCCCACACGTACGCGGATCACCATCCGCTCGTTGCGTTCGAAGAGGTCCGGGTCCCTGCCGCGAACCTCGTCGGCTCCGAGGGAGACGGGATGTCGTTCACCCACGCATGGTTCCGCTACGAGCGGTTGATGATCGCCGCCCGCTGCTGCGGCGCGGCGGATCGACTCATCACCGAGGCGAGCGCATTCGCACAGGAGCGTGAGCAGTTCGGACAGCCGATCGCACAGTTCCAGGCTCTGCAGTTCATGCTCGCCGACTCCCTCACCGAGCTCTGGGCCGCCCGCCTCATGACCTACCGGACCGCGCAGGCGATCGACGAGGGCGTCGACGTGAAGGTGCAACACGCGTACTGCTCGATGGCGAAGCTCTACGCGAGCGAGATGGCGGGCCGTGTGGCCGACCGCGCGGTACAGATCTTCGGCGGGCGCGGATACATGCGGGAGAACGTCGCGGAGCGGTTCTACCGGGAGGTTCGCGTCGACCGCATCTGGGAGGGAACCTCGGAGATCCAGCGCTCGATCATCGCCGCGCAGCTCTTCAAGCGCGGCGTCGACCCCTTGGTCGGCTAGCCGGTCGGCGGCGGATCGGTTCCGTCCCCGGGGCTTCCGCCACCGTCGGGGGCACCGCCGCCGTCCCCGGGGGCCGTGCCACCATCATCGCCGCCGGGCGTCGTCGAGCCGCCATCGCCACCGTCGCCACCGCCACCGGACGAGCCGCCTCCGCCGGAGGTGCCGCCTCCCCCGTCCGTCGTGCTGCCCGTCCCGCCGTCGTCGGCGGTGTTCCCCGCCCCACCCCGGCCGCCGCCGTCGGTTCCGTTCCGATCGCCCTCATCGTTGCGGCGCCGGTCGTCCTTGCGGTCGCCCCGTTCCTTCCGCCGATCCTTGTCGGTGTCGGGCCGGTCGTTCGCCGGCTCGTCCGTGGGAACGATCACGTCGAGCCGGTCGAGTGGGTCGGCCGAACCGGCAGGTTCGAGCTGGACGACCGGCTGCTGTCGCGCGGGTGCGGCCTGTGTTGGGTCGTCGTCGGCGAATCGGGTGGCGCCGAACGCGAGGGCGACCGCGACGACCGAGCCTGCAGCGGCGACGACGACCGCTCGACGTCGGCGTGTCCCCGGAGCCTGCGACGGATCGTGCGGTTGCTCGTCGGCGATCTCCCATCTCTCGTTCGTCTCGCCGATCGCCGCCGCGCGATCGTCCGCGTGTTCGTATGGCTGGCGCGGTGGGGTCAGGTCCACGACCGGGGTCGCCGACGTCAGATCGACCAACGGCGTGGCGGGCACCGCCGGTGCGGCGAGGTCGATCACGGGAGCCGACCGGGCCAGGGCCCGCTTGCTCGCGCGCAGGGCGTCGCTCATGAGACCCGCGGTATCGAATCGCGCCTCGGGTTCGGGCGCCATCGCCCGTTCGATCACGTCGGCCAGGTGAGGGTCGATGTCGGGACGCAGCTGCCGGATGCTCGCTGTCTCCCCTTCGGACCGTTCGCCTCCGCCGCGCCCGATCGCCGCGGTGAACAGGATCGCACCGACCGAGTACAGATCGCTCCGTCTCGTGGGTCCGGTCACCTCGAGCTCCGGAGCCCGGAAGGAGGTGCCCGCCGCCGGAGTCGACATCGAGTCGGGAACACCGGCGCTCTCGAATCCCGAGATCTTCCAGCGCGCGTCGTCCGTGGATCGCATCACGCTGTGGGGTCCCAGATCCCCGTGGACGATGCCCCCGTCGTGACCCGCTTCGAGCCCCGCGAGGACATCGAGTCCGAGCCGGAGCAGCTCGTCGCGCGGCATCGGTGACCCGTGGAGCAGTTCGGCCAGGCTCGATCCGCGGACGCGTTCGGTGATCAAGAAGGTCTGCCCGTCCGCGATACCGCCGTCGAAGGTCGTGACGACGTTCGGGTGGAGCAGTCGAGCGGCCCGGCGCGTGCCGGCCCGCAGCCGCTGTTGCTGGGTAGGGTCGGCGGCGACGTCCGCATGGAGCACCCGCACGGCGACATCGCGGTCGAGCTGGAGGTCGCGGGCCTCGTAGACATCCACGCCCGCACCACGAGCGATCAGCGCGCCGAGTTCGTAGCGGCCGCCGATCGTGTGCTGCTGGGTCACCATCGCGATGTCGCTTCTGGCCGGCGAGGGGCAGGCCTCATCGGGCCGGACGAGGGGAGGGGTCCAGATGGGGGGGTGGCTCCGTGGCTCCCCTCAGGGAGCCTCGGCGCGATCGAAGGCGACTCCGATCTCGTTTGCAGCGACCTCCATGCAGGTGCGCTTCATACGGTCGGGCGGAACGGCCGAGTCGTTCATGATCACTTGGATGGCCAGCCCGTCCATCATGCAGCTTAGTCGCAGGGCGAGCTCATCGGCATCTCCTTCGGCCGGGAACTCTCCGGCTTGTTGCCCGTGGCGGATGATGTCGCTGATCGCGTCCCGCCAGCGGCGGTCGAGGACCTCCCGCTCCTTGGCCATCTCCGGGTCGCGCAGGGCCCGGACCCAGACCTCGATCCAGAGGGCCCACTCCTCGAGCCGGTCGAACTCGGGGAGCAGCCCCGGCACCGACAGGCCGATCAGACGCTCGAGCTGCTCGCGGGCCGAGTCGATCCGACGCAGCTCGCGAGACATCTGCAGGTAGTAGCGATCGTTCACGTGCGTGAGCGCGTCCGAGAGCAGGCGATCCTTCGACTCGAAGTAGTAGAGGATCAGGCCGGGCGACACACCGGCGCGCTCGGCGATGTCGGAGATCCGTGTCTCGGCCAGACCGCGGTCGGTGATCACCTTCGCCGCGGCATCGAGGATCTCGGTGTGCCGGTCCTTCGTTGGCTTCTGCCGGTTGCTGGCCACCGCCACCTCCGCGAGGGCGCTGCGCCCTGAACGCCGCTCAGAGGGCGGCCGGCGGGGCCGCCCGAACTGAATATCCGTTCAGGAGACTTTACGGCCTCTACCTGCGGTGTCAACCGCCGGACGCCCAGGATCTCGACTTGACTGACGGTTCAACCATGTGGCAGCATCCCGGGCGGTATGCCGCGTGGTCACGTCGACCGCGACGCGAGAGGGTGCCAGGTCCGGAGCGGGACCGCGAGAGGGAAGGGTGTGTGCGAGACATGGCGAACGTGTACGACGCGATCGTGATCGGCGGCGGGCACAACGGGTTGATAAGCGCGGGATTCTTCGCCAAGAACGGTGCGAAGACCGTCGTCCTCGAGGCCCGGAACAAGACCGGCGGCGCGGCCGACACGAGCGCTCCGTTCCCCGATAACCCGGACATCAACGTCACGACCTACTCCTACGTCATGTCCTTGATGCCCCCCACGATCATCCGGGAGCTCAACCTGGAGCAGCACGGCTACAACGTCACGCCGTTCGGCCCGTACTACCAGGCCTACCCGGACGGTCGTTCGATCAAGGTCTACGCGGACGACGCGAAGAAGAGCTACGAGTCGATCTCCCAGTTCTCCAAGAAGGATGCCGACACCCTGCCCGAGTGGGAGCAGTGGCTGAAGGGCGTCGCGGACGTGCTCGGTCCGCTCCTGCTCAACGTGCCGCCCAAGGTCGGCTCGATGCAGTTCGGCGACCTCCTCGACCAGGCGCGGACGGGCTGGAAGATGCGCAAGCTCGGGGTCCGCGGTGTGGCGGACGTCACCCGCCTGTTCACGATGAGTGTCTCGGACCTGTTGAACGACTGGTTCGAGTCCGATGAGATCAAGGGCATGCTCGCGGTCAACGGTGTGATCGGGACCTGGGCGGGGCCGGACGAGCCCGGCACAGCCTACGTGATGCTCCATCACTCGATCGGCGACGTCGGCGACGGGCACCTGGGGTCGTGGGGGTTCCAACAAGGGGGCATGGGCGGCGTGTCCGACGCCTGCCGACGTGCGGCGGAGTCGTTCGGCGCGGAGATCCGCACCGAAGCCAAGGTCAAGAAGATCCTCGTGCAGAACGGGCGCTCGGTCGGTGTGGTGCTCGAGAACGGCGACGAGCTGCGAGCGCCGGTCGTCGTCACGACGATCCACCCGCAGCTGTCGTTCCTCGAGCTGCTCGACCGTCACGAGCTGCCCGCGGACTTCGTCCAGGACATCGAACGGTGGAAGACGCGCTCTGGTGTGGTGAAGATCAACGTGGCGCTCTCCGAGCTCCCCGACTTCACCGCCGACCCCGGTAAGGACCTCCAGGACCATCACACGGGTTCGGTCGAGCTGTGCTTCTCGCCGGGCTACGCGGAGGAGGCGTTCCAGGACGCCCACATGGGGCGCAAGGGAGCGACGCGCCCCTTCGTCGACGGAACGATCCCGACGTCGCTCGACAAGGAGCTGGCCCCCGAGGGCGTGCACATCTTCTCGATGTTCAGCCAGTGGGTGCCCGACGACTGGAACACCGAGCCGCATCGCGACGAGCTCGAGGCCTACGCCGACCGCGCGATCGACATGTACACCTCGCTCGCGCCGAACTTCAAGGGTGCGGTGATCGACCGTCAGGTGATCGGGCCATACGACATGGAACAGGATCTCGGGTTGATCGGCGGGAACATCTTCCACGGCGAGCTGTCGGTCGAGCAGCTGTTCCACATGCGTCCGGCACCGGGCTACGCGGACTTCCGCACGCCGATCAAGGGGCTGTACCACGGCTCGTCGGCGACCCACGGCGGGGGAGGTGTCTGCGGGATCCCCGGCTGGCAGGCGTTCCGACAGGCCAAGAAGGACCGGATGGTGAAGTCCGGCACCTGATCCGGCCGCCGGACATCTCGCCGTGAGCAGTTCCGGAAGCACGCAGAGCGGAGCCACCCCGACCCCCGCCGTGGCCGATCCGCGCCGGCGGGCGGTGGCAACGATGCTGCAGGCGGGCTCGGTCGCGGTCGTCGGTGCGAGCGTGAAACCCGGATCCCTCGGCGAGTCGATGATGCTCGAGCTCCGTCGCGGTGGGTACGCCGGGGCGGTGTATCCGGTGAATCCCGGCTACGACGAGATCGACGGCTACCGGTGCTATCCGAGCATCGCCGAGGTGCCCGAACCGGTCGACCTCGCGATCCTCGGCGTTGCGAACCACCGGATCGAGCGGGCGCTGGCGGACGTCGCAGAGGCCGGTGCCAGATCCGGGGCGACCTTCTCGAGCCTCCATGAGGAGGACCCCGAGCCAGGAGCGCCGCCCCTGACCGAGCGGCTCGCGGCGATCGCCGACGCGAACGGCATGGCGTTCTGCGGTGGGAACGGTATGGGGTTCCTGAACCTCGAGACGAAGCTTCGCGCGACCGGGTTCCCGACGCCGGACGCGATGCGTCCGGGACCCGTCGCGTTCGTCTCCCACTCGGGCTCGGCGTTCGCGGCGGTCGCGTTCAACGATCGCGGGATCGGTTTCAACATCCTGGTCTCCAGCGGACAGGAGATCGTCACCGGCGTCCCCGACTACCTCGACTACGCGCTCGACCAGGACTCCACGCGTGTGATCGGGCTGTTCCTCGAGACGATCCGCCGGCCCGAGCACTTCCGTTCTGCGCTCGAACGCGCGGCGGAACGCGGGATCCCGGTGATCGTGTGCAAGGTCGGCAGAGCTGAGGGCGCCCAGGCCATGGTGGCCGCGCACTCGGGAGCGCTCGCCGGCGAGGACGGCGCGTACGAGGCGCTCTTCGACGCCTCTGGCGTTCATCGCGTCGCGAGCCTCGATGAGATGGCCGACACGCTCGAGCTATTCAGCTCCCCGCGACGGGTGCGATCGGGCAGCGGGATCGCCTCGCTCCACGACTCCGGCGGGGAGCGCGTGCTGCTCGTCGATCTCGCTGCGGACGCGGGGGTCCCGTTCGCGAAGATCTCGGGTGCGACGACCGCCGTGATCCAGGAGCGGCTCGACCCCGGCTTGATCGCCGCGAACCCGCTCGACGCATGGGGAACGGGGATCGACGCGGACGCGATCTTCGTCGACTGCCTGCGGGCGCTGCACGACGATCCGGACGTCGCCGTGCTCGTGTTCTCGGTCGATATGACGCGCCAGGGCCAGCCGTACGAGGCCGGGTACCTCGAAGTCGCGAAGCAGGTCTGGGAGCAGACCGACAAACCGTTCTGCGTGCAGTCGAACCTCGCGAGCGCCGTCGACAACGACGAGGCGCGGTACCTGCGCGAGCTCGGCATCCCGGTCCTGGAGGGGGCGGAGTCCTCCCTCCGTGCGCTGCGCCACCTGCTCGACGATCACGCGATCCGCGAACGCGCTCCTGTTCGGCCTCCCTCGCCACCGAACGCGCAGGTCCGCGAGCGCTGGCGTGCGCGGCTCGCGTCTGGAACGGGGTTCGACGAGCTCGAAGGGCTCGAGCTCCTCGCCGACTACGGCGTGCCGGTGATCGGCGCCGAGCGGGCCGAGACGCGCGAGGGGGCGCTGACTGCCGCGGCGAAGATCGGGTACCCCGTCGTGGTGAAGACCGCCGCCCCCGGGGTCGCGCACAAGTCTGACGTGGGCGGCGTCAAGCTCGGTCTCGTCGACGAGGATGCGGTCGGCGGCGCCTACGACGATCTCGCCGCGCGCCTCGGCCCGCAGGTGTCGGTCGCAGCGATGGCGCCCGCAGGCGTCGAGCTCGCCCTCGGCGTGGTCGGCGACCCGCAGTTCGGGCCGCTCGTGCTCGTCGCGGCCGGCGGGGTGCTCGTCGAGCTGCTGAAGGACCGCCGTCTGGGGTTGCCGCCGCTGGACCAGGCCGGCGCGCGGCGGATGATCGACGGCCTGCGCTCCCGCGCGCTGCTCGACGGGTTCCGCGGGGCTCCGGCCGCCGATGTCGACGCCGTCGCGCGCGCCGTCGCCGCGCTCTCGGTGCTCGCCGCGGACCTCGGGGACCGTCTGGCCGCCCTCGATGTGAACCCGATCATCGCCGGTCCCGACGGCTGCGTCGCCGTCGACGCGCTCGTGATCCCGCGCGGATGATGCTGAGGCCTATCCGCCGGCGAGGACCGCTGCTCCGACGGCGCCGCCGAGGTCGCCGAGCTCGGTCGTGAGCATCGCCGGCGCGCGGTCCGGAGCGAACAGCTGCGGCGCCATCGCGTCGGCGATCCGTTGAACGAAGGGCGCGCCGAGCCGGTCGCCGAGACCCCCACCGATCAGGACCGCCTCGACGTCGAGCAGGTTCTGGGCGTTCGAGAGCGCTATGCCGAGCGCCCAGACGGCCTCGTCGATCAGCTTGATCGTGAGCTTGTCGCCGTGATCGATCGCGCGCGCGATCACGCCACTGGTCACCCGGTCACGGCCCCGCTTGGCCATGATGTCGAACAGGTCGGTCTTCTTGCCCTTGTTCACGAGGTCGCGCGCGTGCGCCTCGATACGGGCGCGACCCGCGTACGACTCGAGGTGGCCGGGACGGCCGCACGAGCATGTCCGTCCGCCCTCTTTGACGATCGTGTGTCCGATCTCGCCCGCCGAACCGCGTCCACGACGCATGCGGTTCTCGAGCACGAGCCCACCGCCGACGCCGGTGCCGACGAACACGCCGATCACGTCCTGGTACGGGCGGGCCGCGCCACGTTTCCATTCACCGAGCATGCCGACGCGCACGTCATTGTCTATCTTCACCGGTACCCGCCGGAGCTTGCGCGAGAGCGTGCCGGCCAGCGGCACGGGGTCGGCCCCCTCGAAGCCGGGAACGTTGGGCGAACGCGCCACGGTTCCCTTCTCCTGGCCGATCTCGCCCGGGCTTCCGACCCCCACCGCCGCGAGGTCGGACGCCGCGAGTCCACCCTCGGCCAGGGCGTCCCGCACGGTCTCGGCCATCGCCGTGGCGACGTCGTCGACCCCCGAGTGCGGGGTCGGGATACGGGCCTGCCCGGCGACCTTCCGCGCGCGAAGGACGACCACCTGGATCTTCGTGCCCCCCAGGTCGATCCCCGCCGTCAGCTTCGCCACGCGCCGTTCCTCCCCCGTGCGACGCACCGTGTGACGGACTATGCCGTATCCGCGTCCGCGTCGCACGCGGAGACGGTGCGTGGCCCGGGATCGGAAGCGTCAGTTGTCGGGTATGAACTGTTCGTCCGGCACGACGTCCGTACCCCAGCCCTCGTAGTCGGAGGGGAACGTGAACGGCTTTCCCTCGGCCTTGACCTTCCGGAGCGGACGGGCGTCACGGCGAGGCTTGCCCTTGAAATCGAAGAGATGCTCGAGGTTGCTCGTGTCCGCGATCCGCGGCGTGAGGTAGTCCAGGCCCCAGTTGTCGGAGACGAACTTCAGCGGGCTCGTGAACTCGGTCGGCTCACTATCGACCATGCCCTTACGCGCCCAGGGCGAGATCGTCAGCAGGGGAACGCGGAACCCGAGCCGCGTGTGCTTGTCGGCCATCGGCGGTTCCACATGGTCGAAGAAGCCGCCCCATTCGTCCCACGTGACGAACACGGCCGTGTGTTCCCATGCCGGGCTCGCCATCAGCCCGTTCACCAGGTCGGTCACCCAGTTCATCGAGTATCGCGAGTTCCAGGGCGGGTGATCGGACAGCTCGAACCGCGGGACGACCCAGGTGACCGCCGGGAGCCGGTCGTCCTCGATGTCGCGCACCAGGTCGTCGACCGGCTTGACGTGTCGTGGCCACAGGTCGGTGTGGTAGACGCCTTCGAAGGCCGACAGCGCCGACCAGATGTAGCCCGACTGCGCCGGCTCCGGCGCGTAGTAGGCCCAGTCCACGCCCGCCTCGCTGAGCTGTTCGGGAACCGTTCGGTTCGGGAAGCAGGTGGAGTGCTTCCCGAGGTTTCCCCGCTCGTCCATCGTGAACACGTAGACGTCCTCGCCGAACGCGTCGCATCCCCAGCTCTTGATCGCCCTGCCGTCCTCGCGGCGGACGAGGATGTTCTCCGGGTTGTCGATCACGCCGGCCGCCGTTCCCGCCGCGAAGTACATGTGGTTGGGGTAGCTGGGTCCGAACGCGCTCGCGAAGAAGTTGTCCGACAGCACGTAGTCGTCGGCCCACTGCCAGTAGTTGGGCAGATCACCCCGCGAGAATGAGGAGTACCCGTAGCCGAAATTGAACGCGCCGCCGCCGAACCCGTCCATCTTGCCGTCGTTGAAGCAGTTCAACGCCGCCGAGTGATCGTGGGGAAGATCGCCGGGAAGCCATTGGGGACAATCGATCAACGGCACCTCGGTTCCGAGGTTGTCGCCCGATCGCGCTCCGTTCGCACCGGGGTAGCGACCGAAGATGTTGTCGAAGCTGCGGTTCTCGAGCATCACGTACACGACGCGCTTGATCGGCCACCGGGTCTGCGTCGCGGCGACGGTGGCGCTGGGCGACGGCGTGACGCGCGCGCCGCGCGGCTCGTCGCCGGTGCACGCGTAGAGCACTCCACCGGCGAACGCCATCGCGGAGGTGCTCAGGAACTCCCTGCGAGAGACGGGCTTGTGGACGCTGCGTTCGTGCAGATCTTCGATATGTGTTTCGCGTTGCGTCATGCGTCAGGACCCTACCAACGGTGTTCGAGGACGGTATCCTCCCGGCGTCGTTTCCGACACATCTCCACACATGGTGCATACATCCCTTCGACTCATGCTCGCGACGGGTTCGCTCGTCCTCGTGCTCGCCGCCTGCGACGGGGACGAGACCGCGACCACCCCGGCCCCGGCTCCCGTCATCACCGCGGACTCCACAGCAGCGATCCCCGTTGACGCCCAGCCACCCGACGAGCCGCAACCGAGACCGCCGACCCGCGGGAAGGTCTCCCAGGACTGCGTCGAGGGGTGGGTCACCCCCGACCCCCGCGACCCCGAGTACGGCGAGGCCCTGCGGGTGCTCCGGCGCGAGACCGCCTGGAAGGGCCCCTTCGTGGTGCACGACCTTCGGTTCTTCTCGGGGCCGGAGTCCCCTCCCGATCCGGACAAGGGGTACCTGCGGGTGGTCGAGCGTTGGTACGTGAAGGGCTACCAGCGCCGCGCCCCCGAGCTCCAGGGACGGTTCCTGATCGAGAACCGCGTGTTCGGCTCCGGCGTGTCCGCCGTGGCTCCCTACGACTCGGAAGGGTGGCGATCGCCGGACTGGATCGGGTTCCAGCTCGACACGAGCGACCCCCAGGCGAAGGTCTATCCGGGACTTCCCGGCGAGTGGCCCGGCATCCCCTACGACTTCGTCGAGGGCGGGGAAGACCTGACGCTCCCCGGCATGCCCCCCGAGGTCGTGGGCTGCGTTTCCGACTCGTAGCCGGTCAGCGCGAGGGCCATCCCGTGTACACGTCCGCGCCGCGCTTGCGGAGCTCGTTGCCGATCACGAGCCGCTGGATCTCCGAGGTGCCCTCCCAGATCCGGTCGACGCGCAGTTCCCGGTAGAGGCGCTCGACCGTGTACTCGCGCATATAGCCTCGGCCGCCGAAGATCTGCACGGCCTTGTCGATCACGCGCCCCGCGGTCTCCGAGCAGACGAGCTTGACCGCGCTCGACATCGCATGGATCTCCTTGCGTGCGGCATCGCCGCGCGCGGCTTGCCACACGACCCGGTACAGCATCGACTTCGCGGCCATGATCTCCGCGGCCATGTCGGCGAGCATGAACTCGATCGCCTGGAACGCGACGATCGGCGTTCCGAACTGCTCCCGGCGCGACGCGAACGCGAGCGCGAGGTCGAGCGCGCGCGTCGATGCTCCCATCGTCCGCGCGCCGATCATCAGCCGCTCCTCGACGAACCAGTCCTTCGTGAGGTCATAGCCGCCGCCGACCTCGCCGAGGACCCGGTCGTCCCCGACGCGCACGTCGTGGAAGGCGAAGATCGGGTGCTCGAACACGAAGGTGTGCATGTACTTCGGCGTTCGGACGAGCTCGACCCCCGGCGTGTCCTTGTCGACCAGGAACACGGTCGCCTTTGCGGGATCGCCGTCCACGTGCGCGTGGACCAGGAAGAAGTCCGCGACGTCGCCGGAGGTCACGTGCCATTTCGTGCCGTTGAGCACCCAATCCTCGCCGTCGCGGACCGCCGAGGTCTGCACCATCGACGGGTCCGAACCGGCTCCGGACTCGGTGATCGCGTACGCGTCGCGCCTCTCTCCCCGGATCGCCGGACGCAGGAACCGTTCTTTCTGGGCCTCCGTTCCCAGCGAAAGCGGGATCGAGGGACGCCAGGGGATGTCCCACAGCGCCCCCGTCGCCTTCCCCCACTGCTCCTCGATCAGGAGCTGGCGGAACAGGTCATGCCCCTGCCCACCGTCGGCGACCGCGTGGTTGATCCCGTTGAAGTTCCAGTCGAGCACGGCCTGCTTCGCGCCGCTCGCGCTCTCGGGAGTGAGGCCGTCGAGCTCCTCGCACTCGTCCTCGAGCGGGAACAGGACTTCCTCGGTGAAGGCACGCGCCCGTTGTTGGAGTTCGAGATCCTCGTCGGTCAGCTGTAGGTCCATCTTCGTCCCATCTCCTCAGCAGCCCTTGCGAAGCACGAGCGCCTCGCCGCCCTCGGCCGTCTCGCGCGTACCGACGACCCAGCCCGATCCGCTGCGGGCCGTCACGATCGCCTCGAGGCTGCCCGGGAACTCGCTGGTCGCCGGAACCTTCAACGGTTGCCATCGGCGTCCGTTCCAGCGCGCGAACACCGGCCTCGGGCCTGCTTGCGTCTGCTTCACGCCGACCGCATCCGCGCGCTTGGCCGAGGGCTGACTCACGCCGAGGACCGTCGTTCCCGCGAGCGCGACCGGCACGCGCCGGAACCTCCGTCCGTCGAACAGGGCGGCCATCGTTCCGAGAGTCCAGACGTCTCCGCCCGTCGCCTCACCGGCCGCGTACAGGGCGTTGCGCGCGCGTTCCTCCGCGAGGAACTCCCGGAAGCGCGGCCCGCTGCGAGCCTCGGCGAAGGGGATGCTCACTCGCTCGACCGGGTCGCCCCGGAACCCGACGGCCACGATCGATCCTCGAGCATCGACGACGACGTCGCGCAGGACCCCCGTCTCCGAGTCGGTCCGCTCGACGCTCCAGGCGCGGCCCTGCGAGGTGAAGATCACCGGGGTCCCTGTGCCCTTCGCGATGTCCCCCGTCCCGCCGACGGCGACGACGAGGTCGTCGGTCGCGCCCACGGCGAGCAGCGCAGTGTCGTCGGGCGGTCGTCGTGGACCCGGGTCCGGTTGCAAGGTTCTCCCGTCCCAGTGGAGGAGAACGGGGCTCTGCCCCGCTCGCTCGGTTCGGGCCGCACCGACGATCCAGACATCGTCAGGTGCGAGGACCGACACTCCGCTCAACTCCACCTGACCGCGAACGCCCCGCAGGTCCGGGACGACGAGCTCCCACGCACCGTCCACCCCATGCAGCACGAGCGGGCCGGTGCCTTGAGTCCCGACCGCCCAGACATCGCCCGGCGTTCCGTCGACGTCGTGGAGCGCGCTCGCACCGGGGCCGAGCACGTGCACGGGTACGACGTGCCAGTCCTCGCAGGTGATCTCCGGGCCCGTTGGAGCGGCGCTCGGCCGGTCGGCGTCTCGGTTCGGACCGAAGAACAACAACCCCATCGCGGCGACGACGAGGGAAGTCGCCGCGCCCGCGATCAGGGCTTGCCGGTGGCGTTCGTCCATCGAGGCGGCAACCTATCAAGGTCGCGGACCGGGTCGCTTGCAGCTCGGTGGAGGCATCGGTACGGTCCCGTTCGTGAGCGGGTTCGAACGCGACGTGGTCATCGTCGGCGGAGGCCACAACGGCTTGGCGTGCGCCGGCTACCTCGCCCGGGCCGGACTCGACGTCCTCGTCCTCGAGCGGCGTGAGGTCCTCGGCGGGGCCCCCGTCACCGAGGAGCCCTGGCCGGGCTTCCGTGTGTCGTCGGCGAGCTACGTCGTGAGCCTCATGCCGCCGCAGGTCGTGTCCGATCTCGAGCTGAAGCGGTTCGGTTACGAGGTCTCGTTGATCACGCCCGACTACTTCGTTCCGTATCCGGATGGCAGCTCGCTGACGTTGTGGGGCGATCTGGAGCGAGACGTCGCGAACATCGCGAAGCTGAACAAGCGCGACGCGGATGCCTACACGGCGTTCGACGCCTACTTCGAGCGGATCGCGGAGCAGGTGAAGGAACTGCTGTTCGTGATCCCGCCGAACATCTCGATCAAGGAACTGCCCAAGCTCGCTGCCGCGGGTGGCAAGTTCCGTCGCTGGAGCGGCCGCGATCTCTTCGAGCTCGTCCGTCTGTTCACGATGAGTGCCTCCGACTTCCTCGACGAGTGGTTCGAGGACGATCGCGTGAAGGGCGCGCTCGCGACGCAGGCCGTCGTCGGCGCGTGGGGCGGCCCGATGTCCCCGGGCTCCGCCTACGTGTTGATGCATCATTGGATCGGCGATATCGACGGTCACTTCGGCGCGTGGGGGTGGGTCAAGGGCGGCATGGGCGGGGTGTCGGAGGCGCTCGCTGCATCCGCACGCGCCTACGGCGCCGACGTTCGTGTCTCCGAGCCCGTCGCCCGCGTGCTGATCAACTCCGAGGGCCGTGCGACCGGCGTCGAGCTCGAGGACGGATCGCAGATCCGCGCGAAACGCATCGTGTCCAACGCGCACCCGAAGACCACGTACCTCGATCTCGTCGGTGAGGGCTGGCTGCCGCCGCAGGTAGCCGGCGACATCAAACGGTTCCGCACGCGGTCGGGTTCGGTGAAGGTGAACGTCGCGTTGTCCGAGCTCCCGACCTTCCCCGCGTGGGACCAGCCCGGGGAGCTCCACAAGGGACTCATGGCCGTGTCCCCGTCGATCGAGTTCCTCGAGCGAGCCTGGGACGACTGCAAGTACGGCCGTGCGGCCGAGCATCCCTACGTCGAGGTCGTCTTCCCGACGGCACACGAGCCGACGGGCCTCGCTCCCGACGGGAGGCACCTGATGCTCGGCTTCTCGCAGTACGCCCCCTACGAGCTGCGGGACGGAACATGGGAGGACGAGCGCGCGGCCTACGCCGACCGCGTGCTCGCCGGGATCGAGGAGTACGCCCCCGGACTGCGCACCCTCGTCGAGCATGTGGAGGTGCTGAGCCCGAAGGACATGGAAGAGCGCTACGGCCTGCTCGGCGGGAACATCATGCAGGGCGAGCTCAGCCCCGATCAGTTGTTCTCGTTCCGCCCGGTCCCGGGCTACGGGGACTACCGGACGCCTGTGAAGAACCTCTACCTCTGCGGAGCCGGCACCCACCCGGGAGGTGGCGTGATGGGCGTGAGCGGGAAGAACGCCGCGAGCGTCATCGTCCGCGATCACAAGCGCGAGGACCTCGTCGATCGCGTCCGCGGTCTTCCGTTCCTGCCGCGTCGCAACGGAAGCTAGGACGAGCCCTCATGCTCGTCGAACTCGCCACCGACGTCCGAGAACGGCGGGTGTCCGCCTCCGAGCTCGTCCGCCGCAGCCTCGACCGGATCGACGCCCTCGACGGCGCGATCGGAGCGGTCGTCGCCCGGCGCGACACCGAGGCCCTCGCTGAGGCGGTCGAGCTCACCGAGCGGATCGCCGCCGGGGAAGAGGTCGGAGCGCTCGCCGGTCTGCCGGTGCTCGTCAAGGACGTGGAAGACGTTGCCGGGATGCGGACGACGCACGGATCGTTGCTGCACGCGGACGATCCGCCGGCAGCGACCGACGAGGCGACGGTCCGGCGGCTGCGGGCCGAGGGCGCGATCGTCGTGGGCAAGACGAACACCCCCGAGTACGCCTTCCACGGTTTCACCGCGAACCGGGTGTTCGGAGCGACGAGTAACCCGTGGGCGCCGACCCGGTCGCCGGGTGGTTCCTCCGGGGGCGCCGGCGCCGCGCTTGCCGCCGGACTCGCGCCGATCGCGACCGCTACCGACGGCGGGGGGTCGGTCCGGATCCCGGCTTCGTTCTGCGGCCTCGTGGGGCTGAAGCCGACGGCAGGGATCGTCGGCCGTGATCCGATCCCGATCTGGCTCGACTTCTCGACGCCCGGCCCGCTTGCAACCTCGATCGCGGACGTGCGCCTGCTGCTGTCGACGATCGCCGGACCGGCGGCGGGCGACCCCGGCGCGTTGCCTTCGTGGATCCCGATGCCGGGCCTCACCCTGCTGCCGCACCGCGTCTACGCGATGGAGCGCAACTCGCCCGCCGGTCCGCTGCCCGCTCCCGTCGCCGACGCGTTCGCGGACGCCCTGGGGCACGTGGAGAGCCAGCTCGGGATCGAGGTCGAGGCGATCTCGCACGAGCGCGTCTTCGACGCGGGCAACATCGACGAGGACTGGTTCACGACGGTCGCCACCGAACACGCGCACTACCTTGGGCGCGAGACGATCGAGGAGAACGCCTACCGACTCGATCCCGGGTTCCTGGAGGCGATGCAGGAGGGCCTGTCGATCAACAGCGAGACCTACCTTGCCGCGCGCCGCCGCCGGTTCGCGTTCTGTCGGGCGCTCGACGATCTGCTCGGGGAGGACGGCCTGCTGCTGCAGGCGACGATGCCGACCGAGGGGTGGGATCCGTCGGGGGCGACGCCCGATGATCCCGCCGCCGCCGGATCGGCCACCGCGTACAACACCCAGGCGGCCAACATCACCGGTCACCCGGCGCTGTCGGTCCCCGCCGGAACACTCCCCGACGGCCTGCCGTTCGGATTGCAGGTCACCGGACCTCGATTCCGGGACGGCCTCGTCCTCGAGTTCGGCGCGCGTTGGGAGTCGGCCAACCCCTGGCGATCGGTCGCACCGGGCTACGAGCCGTTCGACGGGTGAAGGCCGGGCGGTCCGAACCTCGCGTTACGGACCGAGGTGGTAGCCGAGTCGCCGAGGGAGCGTTGCGACGAGGTTGACGAGCCGGTTCGAGTGGCGCCCGGCGTCCTCGACATCGTCCTTGTGCAGGATCGCCTTGTTCGCGACGAACATCCCTGCGGAGCGGATCGGTTCGGGCGGGAAGCGCCGGGGGCGATGACCGGCAAGCGGGAGCCGGCTCCATCGGTCGTCGGTGCCGAGCACGAGCGAGGCGAGGATCTTGCCGCCGAGGTGACTGGGGGCGACGCCGTTGCCCGTGTAGCCGAACCCGAAATGGGTCCGCGTGCCGGGCAGCGTTCCGAAGGAGGGCATGTGCGATCCGGACACGTCGATCGGCCCACCCCACGCCGCATCGATCGGGACGTCGCGGAACGTCGGGAACATCCGGTGGAAGTGTTCGGTCGTCCGCGCCACGAATCCCGGGTCGAAGGAGAAGCGCGGACCGATCCGTCGCGCGATGTCGGGCTGCATGCCACCCGCACCGAACGCGATCCGCCCGTCGGGCGTCGTGCACACGTAGTTGACCGACGCGCGGAAGTTCCACAGGCCCTCCCCGCCCGTCCATCCGATCTCCTTCAGCAGATCGGGAGCGGGCGCACTGAGCACGATGTAGCTGCCGCGCACCGTGACCCGCGAGTGGAACTGCTTCCAGTGACCGGCCCATGCGTTCACGGCGAGCACGGCCGCTCCGGCGCGGACCCGCCCGGCGGGCGTCTCGGCGAACGTCGGCGGTCCGGGTGAGAACCGACGGACCGGAGAGTCCTCGTGGATCCGCACACCCTTGTCGAGCAGCACTCGGCGCAGTCCGCGGGCGAGCCGCGCCGGCTGCACGGTTCCCGCGACCACGTTGCGTAACCCGCCGCCGAACACAGGACTCGAGATCCATTCCGCGACCTGCGCCGCCGACAGCTCCTCGACCTTGTCGCCGTGCCCGTGGCGCCGCGCGGTCTCCACCGGCTCGATCCAACGGCCCTCCTGGGCGGGTGAGGTGGCAACGCCGAGGTCGCCGCTGCGTTCGTACCAGGCATCGACGCCGTTGGATGTGCACCAGGTCCCGATCTCGATCGTGCTCTCGTCGCCGGCCTCGCACAGCGCGATCGCGTGCTCGGGTCCGAACAGTTCGATCAGGCTCTCCAGGTTCGTCCACCACCCGTTGGTGAACCCGCCGTTGCGTCCGCTCGGCCCCCCACCGCAGATGTCCTGCTCGAGCAGCACGATGTCGAGACCGGCGTCGCGCTCCAGGAGGTTCCAGGCCGTCCACATCCCCGTGTAGCCTCCGCCGACGATGACGACATCCGCCTCGTGGTCGCCCTCGATCGGCGGACAGGACGTTCCGGGATCGTCCTCGAGCGCTTCACGCAGCCACCAACTGCGTCCCTGGTCGGGTGGGAGGTCGGGCGATGTACGCATCGGAGGAAGGAGCCTTTCTTTCGCTTCACCTGCAGTTGGTATCGTGCCTGTCCAACGCGCGTCCGACCACCGGGGGACCCACGTGAGTCGCAGGCAGGGTAATCGACCGAGGAGCTGGCAGGTCACCGAGGGGCCCGAACGCGCCCCGGCCCGCGCGATGCTTCGCGCGGTCGGCCTGTCCGAAGACGATTTCAGCAAGCCGCAGCTGGCGGTTGCGTCGAGCTGGAACGAGGTCACGCCGTGCAACTACCACCTCGACAAGCTCGCGGCGCTCGGTAAGGAGGGCGTCCGTCAGGGTGGTGCCGTCCCGATCGAGTTCACGACCGTGGCGATCTCCGACGGCATCGCGATGGGCCACGAGGGCATGAAGGCCTCGCTCGTCTCCCGGGAGGTGATCGCCGATTCCGTCGAGATCGTGATGCACGCGGAGCGTTTCGACGGGCTGCTCGGGATCGCGGGGTGCGACAAGTCCGAGCCGGGGATGCTGATGGCGATGGCACGGCTCGATCTCCCGTCGGTGTTCCTGTACGGCGGAACGATCCTCCCCGGAACCTACGAGGATCGCGACATCACGATCCAGGACGTGTTCGAGGCCGTGGGTGCGCACGCGAAGGGGACGATGAGCGACGCGACCCTGAAGGGGATCGAACGCAACGCATGCCCCACCTACGGTTCGTGTGCCGGCATGTACACGGCGAACACGATGGCGGCCGCGGCGGAGGCTCTCGGGATGTCCCTGCCGGGGGCGGCCTCGCCACCGGCGGTCGACGCGCGCCGCGAGATCCTCGCCCGCGAGAGCGGCCTCGCGTTGACGTACGCGCTCGAGCAGGAGCTGACCCCGCGACGGATCTTGACCAAGCAGGCGTTCGAGAACGCGATCGCCGTCGTGATGGCGATCGCGGGGTCGACGAACGCCGTGCTGCACCTGATCGCGATCGCACGGGAGATCGACGTCGACCTGCAGCTGGACGACTTCGATCGGATCGCCCGGCGGGTTCCCCACCTCGTCGACGTCCGGCCGGCGGGCAAGTTCGTCATGACCGACCTCGACCGGGTCGGAGGCGTTCAGGTCGTGCTGCAGGAGCTCCTCGACGCCGATCTGATCGACGGCGACTGCCTCACCGTCACGGGGAAGTCGCTGGGGGATAACCTCGCGGACCTGGTTCCTGCGCAGCCCGACGGCGTCGTCGTGCACCCGATGTCCGACCCGATCCATCCGTGGGGCGGCATCGCGATCCTGCGCGGCTCGGTCGCGCCCGATGGCGCCGTGGTCAAGGCCGCCGGCGCGGAGGGAACCGTCTTCCGCGGACGCGCGCGCCCGTTCGATTCCGAGCAGGAGGCGTTCGATGCGCTCACCGGCGGCTCGATCGTCGCCGGCGACGTGATCGTTATCCGCTACGAGGGTCCGAAGGGCTCGCCCGGGATGCCCGAGATGCTCGCCGTGACGGCGGCCGTGGCCGGGGCCGGCCTCGGCAACGACGTCGCGCTGATCACCGACGGACGTTTCAGCGGAGCGACGAAGGGTTTCTCGGTGGGCCACATCGCCCCGGAGGCCGCCGTCGGTGGACCGATCGGCCTGATCGAGGAGGGCGACGAGATCGTGATCGACGTCGACCGGCGCACGATCGACGTGTCGGTCGACGAGACCGTGCTGGCCGACCGCCGCTCCCGGTGGACGCCACCGACGCCGCGCTACGAGCGTGGAGCACTCGCGAAGTACGCCAAGCTTGTCGGAAGTGCCGACCACGGGGCGGTGACCGGATAGATGAGCACTCCCGAGACGACGATCACGACGCCTGCGGCGCTCGCCTGTCGCGAGTGCGGCGCCCGCTACCCCGTCGCGCCGCTCACGATCTGCGAGGCGTGCTTCGGCCCGCTCGAGCCCGCCTACGATCTCGACGCGGTCGATGGCGTCGACTTCCGCAAGCAGGCCGAAGCCGGGCCCGCGAGCCTCTGGCGCTACGAGTCCCTGCTCCCCGGGGGTCCCGACGTGCCCCGGATCGACCTCGGCGCCGGATTCACGCCGCTGCGCCGCGCCGACAACCTCGCCGCGCGGCTCGGGCTCGAGCGACTGTGGATCAAGGACGACTCGGTCAATCCGAGCAACTCGTTCAAGGACCGGGTCGTGTCGGTGGCGACGACGATGGCGCGCGCGTTCGGGTTCGAGGCGATCAGCTGCGCGTCGACCGGCAACCTCGCGAACGCGACCGGCGCGCACGCGGCGAAGGCCGGGATGCCGGCGTACGTGTTCGTTCCCGAGGATCTCGAACGCGCGAAGATCCTCGCGACTGAGGCGTACGGCGCGAAGGTGATCGCGGTCAAGGGCAACTACGACGATGTGAACCGCCTCTGTTCGGAGGTCGCCGAAGCCCTCCCGTGGGCGTTCGTGAACGTGAACATGCGTCCGTATTACGCGGAGGGTTCCAAGAGCCTCGGGTTCGAGACCGCGGAGCAGCTGGGATGGCGCCTGCCCGACCACGTGGTCGTGCCGATCGCCTCGGGAGCACTCATGACGAAGATCCACCGCGCGTTCCGTGAGCTGACCGCGATCGGTGCCGTCGCCGATACGACCTACCGGATCTCCGGCGCGCAGGCGGAAGGGTGCTCCCCGGTCGCCAAGGCCTTCAAGGAGAACGCCTCCGAGGTCACCCCCGTGAAGCCGAACACGATCGCCCGCTCGCTCGCGATCGGGAACCCGGCGGACGGGTGGTACGCGATCCAGACCGCCCGCGAGACCGGTGGAGCGATCGAGTACTGCACCGAGGACGAGGTGGTCGAGGGCATCACGCTGCTCGCCGAGACCGAGGGCGTGTTCACCGAGACCGCCGGAGGAGTGACGATCGCGAACCTCAAGCGTCTGGTCGAGCAGGGCGTGATCCGCTCGGACGAGGAGACCGTCGCCTACGTCACCGGCAACGGCTACAAGACGATCGAGGCCCTCGAGGGCCACCTCGAGGCCACTTACAACGTCGCTGCCGACCTCGACGAGTTCCTCGCCGCGCTCAACGGGTAGGCGGTTCCGCCCGCGCGGATGGAAGGCCTCTTTCAGGACGTGCTCAGCCAGCACGGTCGGTTCTTACACAGCGGGCGTGCGCTCCTCCATGCCCCACGGTGAGTCGTACTCGCCCTTCAGCAGATCGAGGAAGGGTGTCGGAGCGAACGCCTCCGGGCCGAGCACGCCCGCTCCTTCCCAGCTGCCGTTGGCGAGCAGCTCGAGCGCGACGACCGGGTTGATCGCCGTTTGCCACACGACCGCTTGTGATCCGTCGCGCCCCATCGTCTCGGCGTTGTCGACCACGTGGTACAGGTAGACCTCGCGTCGCTTGCCGTCCTTGCCGGTTCCCGTCACCCAGGTCCCCGCGCACGTCTTGCCCTTCATCTTGTCGCCGAGGGTGAGTGGATCGGGCAGCGTCGCGGCCACCACGTCGCGTGGCGCGACCTCCGCGCCGCGGACGGTCACCTTCCGGGTCGAGTCGAGACCGGTCATGTGCAGCACCTGCAAGACGTTGATGAACTCGTCGCCCAGGCCGTACTTGAACGTGACGCGGTTGCTGTCGATCCATCGGGGGATCAGAACGACCTCTTCGTGTTCGACGTTGACGCACTCCACCGGTCCGATCCCCTCGGGGAACGTGAAGACCTCGGGTTCGGAGAACGGGGCGGTGGTGTACCAGCCCCGCTCTTTCTCCCAGAGCACGGGTGGGTTCAAGCACTCCTCGATCGTCGTCCAGATCGAGAACGTCGGCGCGAACGCGTACCCCTCGACCTCGAGGTTGGCGCCGTCGCGGACCCCGATCTCGTCGATCCGCGAGAACAGCTCGTCCGCCGCGTACCGCGCGAACACGTCGGACATGCCCGGTTCGACGCCGATGCCGACCAGCGCAAGCTGGCCGCGTTCCTCCCACTGATCCGCCTTGGCGAACTGCTCGTCGCCGAGCTTCACGCCGACCTTCGCGTGCGGCTGCGCGGGATCGGGTTCCGAGAGCGACATCGCCATGTCGACGTAGGTCACGCCGGCCTCGAAGGCTCCGTCGAAGATCGGCATCACGAACCGCGGGTCGGCGGCGTTCAGCACGTGGGTGATCGCGTGTTCCTTGCAGAACGCAGCGATCCCCGCTGAGTCGGATGCGTCGAGCCGTGCGGCTTCGAAGCGTTCGCCGTGCTTGTCGGCGACCGCTCGGGCCCGAGCCTCGTCGATGTCGGTCAGGACGATGCGTTCGTAGAAGTCACGACGGGCGGCGATGGCGGCGAACGCGGACCCCACGCCCCCGGTTCCGGTCACCAGGATCTTCATGGCGGCGAGTGTACCGGGGACGCGAGCGGCCCGTACGACCTGCGGGTTCGGGTTGACACCGCAGGTCACGCCGGTACACTCGGTGGGCTATGTCGACCACGAGTCCCTGCAGCAAGCAGACCCTCGTACTTATCCGCTAGGCGCGGCCGGGCCATGTGAAGGCCCGGAGGACCGCGCCAGACGCCCCTGCCGACCGGCGGGGGTTTTCTCTTCCCGGGTCCGACACCACACCACCGGACCGGGAGCGGATCGACGGAAGCGGCGGAACCCGAACGGTCGGGGGATCGCCGCAACCGACCGGCGAGCGACACACCGTCGCCGCCGGACGACGGGGATCGCAGGTGGAGGAGGTTGCGAGAGATGAAGCTGACCGGAGCGCAGGCGATGTTCAAGGCCCTCGAGCTGGAGGGCGTCGACACCGTGTTCGGTATCCCCGGCGGTGCGATCCTGCCCGCCTACGACCCGTTGATCGAGTCGAGCGTCCGTCACGTGCTGTGCCGCCACGAGCAGGGCGCGGGTCATGCCGCCGAGGGCTACGCGTGGGCCACCGGGAAGGTCGGGGTCTGCATCGCGACCTCCGGACCGGGCGGCTGCAACCTGGTGACGGCGCTGGCCGACGCGAAGATGGATTCCGTCCCGATCGTGGCGATCACCGGGCAGGTGCCGACGCCCGTCGTCGGCAACGACGCGTTCCAAGAAGCGGACATGACCGGACTCACGATGCCGGTCACCAAGCACAACTTCCTGGTCACCCACCCCGGCGAGGTCGCCGAGGTGGTACGTGAGGCGTTCCACATCGCTCGTACGGGGCGCCCCGGGCCGGTGCTGATCGACCTGCCGAAGGACGTCCAGGTCAGCGAGACGACGTGGAAGTGGCCCGAGCACGTCGATCTGCCCGGCTACCGGCCCACGACCAAGGGCAACGCGCGGCAGATCCGCGAGGCCGTGAAGCTCCTGATGAAGGCGCGCAAGCCGGTGCTGTACGTGGGCGGCGGCGTGATCAAGGCCGGCGCCACGAAGGAGCTGATGCAGCTCGCAACGGCCGCCAACGCGCCCGTCGTCACCACGCTGATGGCGCGCGGAGCGTTCCCGGACAGCCACGAGCTGTGCTTGGCGATGCCCGGCATGCACGGTAACTACACGGCCGTGATGGCGTTGCAGCAGGCCGATCTGCTCGTGGCGCTGGGTGCTCGTTTCGACGACCGCGTAACCGGCAAGGTGGCGGGGTTCGCGCCGCACGCGAAGATCGTGCACGCCGACATCGATCCCGCCGAGATCGGCAAGGTCCGCAACGCCGACGTGCCGATCGTGGGCGACGCGAAGGACGTGACCGGGCGCATGGCGCACGAGCTCGAGGCCAAGCTCGCCGAGGGCGGCGAGCTCGCCGATCGTTCGGCCTGGTTCGACACGCTGCGCGGCTGGCAGCGGGACGAGCCCCTGCGCTACGACCAGCAGCCCGACGGTCCGATCAAGCCGCAGTTCGCGATCGAGCGGCTGTACGAGGCCGCCGGCAGCGAAACGGTGGTCGTGGCCGGGGTGGGGCAGCACCAGATGTGGGCCTCGCAGTTCTGGAAGTTCGACCATCCGCGCACCTGGATCAACTCCGGGGGGCTCGGAACGATGGGATTCGCGGTGCCCGCCGCGCTGGGTGCGGCCGCCGGCGTCCCCGACAAGCGCGTCGTCGCGATCGACGGCGACGGCTGCTTCCAGATGACCTGCCAGGAGCTCGCCACCGCCCAGACCGAGAAGATCCCGTTCATCACGGCGATCATCAACAACGCGTCGCTGGGCATGGTGCGGCAGTGGCAAGAGCTGTTCTACGACGAGCGCTACTCGCAGGTGCACCTCGGCTACGACGTGCCCGACTACGTCAAGCTCGCCGAGGCGTACGGGGCCGTGGGTCTTCGGGCCGAGCGGCCTGAAGAGGTCGAGACCGTGATCGACAAGGCGCTGGCCGTGGACGACCGAGCCGTCGTGATCGACTTCCGCGTGGACGAGTCGGAGAACTGCTTCCCGATGATCCCGGCAGGAGCGTCGAACGACGAGATCATCACCGGCCCCGAGCAGCTCCAGCCCGTCGAGGATCCCGCGGAGGCACCGATCGCATGAGCAGACACACGCTGTCCGTCCTGGTGGAAGACAAACCGGGTGTGCTCACCCGGGTGGCGGGGCTGTTCGCGGCCCGCGGCTACAACATCGAATCGCTCGCCGTCGGCCCGACCGAGGAGGGTGGGCTGTCCCGGATGACGATCGTCGTCGACGTGGCGTCGAAGTCGCTCGAACAGGTCACCAAACAGCTGAACAAGCTGATCAACATCATCAAGATCCTCGAACACACCGATCGCGACTCGGTCGAGCGCGAGCTCGTCCTGGTCAAGGTGCGCGCCGAGGGTGACGCCCGGGCCCGCATCATGGAGATCGCCGACGTGTTCCGCGTGAAGATCATCGACGTCTCGCGACGCACGCTGACGATCGAGGCGACGGGCGCGCCCGACAAGGTCGAGGCGCTGCTCGAGCTGCTGTCGGACTTCGGGATCGTCGAGCTGTCGCGTACCGGACGGATCGCGCTCACCCGCGGTGACCGCGGCATCCGGGAACGGGTGCTCCGCGCGGCGCGCGTCTCAGGCGAGGACCGCTCCTCACCGGATTGGACCGGTGGAGGAGTCTGACCGCACACAGACCATCACGAGCCGGGGCTCGATAGAGGGCCCCGGAGAGGGAGAACGAGACCATGGCGACGATCTATCACGAGAAGGACACCGACCCCGCCGTCCTCTCGGACCAGAAGATCGCCGTGCTCGGATACGGCAGCCAGGGGCACGCGCACGCGTTGAACATGCAGGACTCGGGCCTCGACGTGCGCGTCGGTCTGCGTCCGGGATCTCGTTCGCGTGCCGAGGCCGAGGCCGCCGGACTTCGCGTCGTGGACACGGCCGAGGCCGTGCGCGAGGCCGAGGTCGTGATGTGCCTGTTGCCGGACACCTCCCACGGAGCCGTGTACACCTCCGACATCCAGCCCAACCTGTCCGACGGCGACATGCTGATGTTCGCGCACGGTTTCTCGATCCATTTCGGAACGGTGCAGCCACCGACGGGCGTCGACGTGACGATGATCGCCCCGAAGGGCCCCGGGCACCTGGTGCGCCGGACCTACGAAGAAGGCAACGGCACGCCCGGACTCGTGGCCGTCCACCAGGACGCCACCGGCAAGGCGAAGGCCCGCGCGCTCGCCTACGGAGCGGCGATCGGCTGCGCGCGTCCGGGGATCATCGAGACCTCGTTCAAAGAGGAGACCGAGACCGACCTGTTCGGCGAGCAGACCGTCCTGTGCGGCGGGATCTCCGAGCTGATCAAGAGCGGGTTCGACACCCTCGTCGGAGCGGGCTACCAGCCCGAGATCGCCTACTTCGAGTGCCTGCACGAGCTGAAGTTGATCATCGATCTGATCTACGAAGGTGGTCTGTCGTGGATGCGCTACTCGGTCAGCGACACGGCCGAGTGGGGCGACTACCAGAGCGGCCCGCGGATCGTGGACGACCACACGCGCGCCCAGATGCAGCAGGTGCTGACCGAGATCCAGGACGGCACCTTCGCGAAGCGTTGGATCGGCGAGGCGGACGCCGGCTTCGAGGAGTTCCTCCGACTTAGGAGCGCAGCTCGCTCCTCCCAGTTGGAGCAGGTGGGACGCGAGCTGCGGCAGATGATGCCCTGGTTGGAGTCCGACAAGAAGGTGGTTCCCGGTGACGAACGATGACGGAAACGTAGGAAACGTAGGAGACGTACCCGAGGGGACGGAGTTCGGCGTCGGCGCGGGAGGTGTCGCCGCCGGCGGCGACCACGTCCGTATCTTCGACACGACCCTGCGCGACGGGGAGCAGGCACCCGGCATCGCGCTCACGAAGGCCGAGAAGGTCGAGATCGCCGAACAGCTCGCGCGGCTGAACGTCGACATCGTCGAGGCGGGTTTCCCGGTCAGCTCCGAAGGCGAGTTCGACGCCGTCCGAGAGATCGCGCAGACCGTGAAGGGTCCCGTGATCGCTGCGCTCGCTCGCGTGACGCCCGGCGACATCGATCGCGCGGCCGAGGCGCTGAAGGGCGCCGATCGCTGGCGCATCCACACGTTCATCTCGACGAGCGACATCCAGCTGGATGCGATGCTGAAGATGTCGCACGACCAGGCGCTCGAGGCGATCCGCGAGGGGGTCAAGCGCGCCGTCGGCTACACCGACGACGTCGAGTTCAGCGCGCAGGACGCAACCCGCACGGACCTCGACTTCCTGCTCGAGTGTTTCCGGGTCGCGGTCGACGCGGGGGCGACCACCCTGAACGTGCCCGACACCGTCGGGTACGCGATGCCGCACGAGTTCGGCGAGCTCGTGCGGATCGTCCGCGAGCACGCTCCCGAGCGCGTCACGATCTCGACGCACTGCCACAACGATCTCGGCCTGGCGGTGGCGAACTCGCTGGCGGGCATGGTCAACGGGGCCCGGCAGATCGAGGTCGCGGTGAACGGGATCGGCGAGCGCGCCGGGAACTGTGCCGGCGAGGAGATCGCGATGATCGTTCGCACCCGCGGTGCTGCGCTCGGCGTCACCCACCAGCTGAACCTGAACCAGATCGTCCGTACGTCGCGGCTCGTCGCGATGACCACGGGCTACTCGGTGCAGGCGAACAAGGCCGTGGTCGGCGCCAGCGCGTTCGCCCACGAGAGCGGGATCCATCAGCACGGCGTGCTCTCGAACCGGGCGACCTACGAGATCATGGATCCCGTCGAGATCGGCCTCGAGGGCAACCAGATCGTCCTGGGCAAGCACTCCGGGCGTCACGCGTTCGCCGACGCCTTGGACAAGATGGGGATCGACGTCGACGGGGAACACCTCGACCGCGCGTTCTCGCGGTTCAAAGACCTCGCCGACCGCAAGGTGCAGATCACCGATCAGGACCTGGCGGCGATCGTCGCCGAGGAGCTCGGGGCGGCCGACAGCGATCTGTTGGTGCTCGAGTCGTTGCAGGTCGGCGGCGGCACGCATCTGGAACCGCGCGCCACCGTGCACCTGCGCAAGGGCGAGGAGGTGATCGAGGAGTCCGCGATGGGCGACGGCTTGATCGACGCCGCGATGGGCGCGATCCAACGGGCCGCCGGCGTCGAGGGCCGACTCGTGAGCTTCAACGTCTCGAGCGTGACCGGAGGAACCGACGCCCTCGGCGATGTCGTCGTGCAGATCGACGTCGACGGACGGCGGGTGTCGGGCCGGGGGGTGGCGACCGATGTCGTCGAGGCCTCGGCGCGCGCGTTCCTCGCCGCGATCAACCGAGCCCTCCGGGTGCAGTCGACTCCGCAGGTCGACCCGAGCAGCGAGGTGACGCCGTGAGTGACCGCACCTACCGGATGGGCGTGCTCCCCGGTGACGGCACCGGCCCCGAGGTCGTCCGCGAGGGCCTCAAGGTCCTCGAGGCGGTTCGCGACGGGTTCGAGGTCGGCCTGGAGGAGTTCGATCTCGGCGGCGAACGATTCCTGCGAACCGGCGAGGTGCTTCCCGACGCCGATCTCGACCGGATCCGGGACAAGGACGCCGTGTTCCTCGGCGCGGTCGGGCACACCGACGTCAAGCCGGGCATCCTCGAACGCGATCTGCTGCTGCGCCTGCGGTTCGAGCTCGATCAGTACGTGAACCTGCGCCCGATCGTGCGCTACCCCGGGGTCGAGACACTCGTGCCGTCCCACACGGAGGACGACGTCGACATGGTCGTGGTGCGCGAGAACTCCGAGGGCCTGTACTCGGGTGCCGGCGGCTTCCACCGGAAGGGAACACCGCAAGAGGTCGCGGTGCAGGAGAGCATCAACACGCGCCACGGCGTCGAACGGATCGTGCGCTACGCGTTCGAGCTCGCGATGCGTCCCGATCGACGACGCAAGCTGACCCTCGTGCACAAGACGAACGTGCTGACCTTCGCCGGTGATCTCTACCAACGCGTCGTCGACGAGCTCGCGTCAGAGTTCCCCGAGGTCGAGACCGACTACGTACACGTCGACGCCGCATGCATCTACTTCCTCGACTGGCCCGCGCGCTTCGACGTGATCGTCACCGACAACATGTTCGGCGACATCATCACCGACCTCGGAGCGATGATCCAAGGCGGGATGGGGATCGCCGCGGGAGGGAACATCAATCCGGTCGGCGTGTCGATGTTCGAGCCGATCGGTGGTACCGCTCCCGATCACATCGGGAAGGGAACGATCAACCCGCTGGCCGCGATCTGCGCGGTGCAGATGCTCCTCGGCCAGCTCGGTGAGACCGAGGCCGCCGCGAAGGTCGACCGGGGCATCCGGCATGCGACCGGCAAGATGAAGTCGATGCGGGCGGGTGAGATGGGCTACTCGACGAGCGAGGTCGGTGACCTCGTCGTCGACGGGGCTTCCGGATGAACACGAGGCAGACAGAAGGGGTTGAGTCGCTTGGGGATCGCACGGACGACACGCTGAAGGTCGAGCTGTACGACACGACGCTGCGCGACGGCGCGCAACGCTCGGACCTGTCGTACACGATCGAGGACCGCTTGCGGATCCTCCACAAGCTCGACGAGGTGGGGTTCCCCTACATCGAGGGCGGCTGGCCCGGCGCGAACCCGCGCGACACCGAGTTCTTCAAGGTCGCCACGAAGGAGCCGCTGAAGCACGCGACGCTGACCTCCTTCGGCATGACCCGCAAGGCCGGGGAGCGCGCCGAGGACTCGGCCGTACTGCGCCAGTTGCTCGACACCGGCACCGAGGTGGTGTGCCTGGTCGGGAAGTCCTGGGACGTGCACGTCACCGAGGCGCTGCGGACAGACCTCGACGAGGGCGTCCGGATGGTCGGGGACTCGATCGCCTTCCTCGCCGGGCAGGGGCGGCGGGTGTTCTTCGACGCGGAGCACTTCTTCGACGGCTACCGCGGCGATCGCGACTTCGCGCTGGCGGTGCTCGCCGCGGCCGAGGAGGCAGGCGCCGAACGCCTGGTGCTGTGCGACACGAACGGCGGGATGCTTCCCCACGAGATCGCGCGGATCGTCGGCGAGGTGAAGCAGCAGGCGTCCGTCGAGCTGGGGATCCACGTCCACGACGACGCGGGCTGCGCGGTCGCCAACTCCCTGGTCGCGGTCGAACACGGCGTGTTCCAGGTGCAGGGCACCGTCAACGGATACGGCGAGCGTGTCGGCAACGCCGATATCGTGCCGATCAGCGCGAACCTCGTCCTCAAGCTGGGTGCCGAGTGTCTTCCGGACGGCGCGGTCGAGCGCCTCACCGAGCTCTCGCACTACGTCGCCGAGGTCGCGAACGTGATGCCGCAGTCGCACGCGCCCTACGTCGGGCGGTACGCGTTCACCCACAAGGCCGGCTTGCACACCAGCGGGATCGCTCGCTTCGCCGAGGCCTACGAGCATGTCCGTCCCGAGCTCGTCGGCAACCATCGCGGCGTCGTGGCCAGCGACCTCGGTGGTGGCTCCACGCTCAAGATGAAGGCGGGCGAGTACGGGGTCGAGCTGCACGACGACGCGGTGCGCACGCTCGTAGGCCGTCTCAAGGAGCTGGAGTCGAGGGGCTACACCTTCGATCTCGCCGATGCGTCGCTGGAGCTGCTGATGCGCACGGCCGAGGGATGGACACAGGCCTACTTCGAGATCGAGAGCTACAAGGCCGAGGTCGAAGAGCGCGGCAACGCTGGAGCGATCGCGGAGGCGACGGTGAAGGCCGTCGTCGACGGGGAGCGGCACATCGAGACGGCCGAAGGTGCCGGCCCCGTCGGCGCACTCGACAACGCCCTGCGCAAGGCGCTAGCGAACGCCTATCCCGAGCTCGACCACATGACGCTGGAGGACTACCGCGTCCGCGTGCTCGACGAGACGATCGGCACGGGCGCCGTCGTGCGCGTCCTGATCGACATGAGCAACGGCGAGCACGAGTGGACCACGGTCGGGGTCAGCGACAACATCATCGAGGCGTCGTGGGAGGCCCTGGTCGAGGGCTACACGTTCGGTCTGCTCCATCCCCGCGAACACGCCGACGGCTGAGGCTCGGCCTCCTTCGAGCCCTTGACCTGCTGATTTCGGCCGCCGACACTCACCGTGCATGGTTGATTGGGGCTCGTTCAAGGCGGCGCGGCCCGATCTCGCCGATGCGGGTGCGGCATTGCTGTACCAATACGGCGTCGGGCTGGCGTTCCTCGCGACCGTACGGGCCGATGGCGGCCCGCGCGTCCATCCGATGTGTCCCGTGATCCACGATGAGGGGCTCTTCGCGCTGATCGTCCCCTCGCCGAAGCGTTCAGACCTGCTTCGCAATCGGCTGTTCTCGATGCATTCCTTCCCTGCGGAGAAGGACGAGGACGCCTTCTACGTCTCCGGCGAGGCTCTGGCCGTCGACGATCAGACCGTGCGGGAGGGGGTCGTTGCGACCTACGTTCGGGAGCGCCCCGATCTCGAGCTTTCTCCCGTGGACCTCGAACCTCAGATGCTGTTCGCGTTCGACATCCGTAGGTGTCTGCTCACACAGACGCGAGGTCATGGGGATCCGGAGCCGAGACACACGGTGTGGCACGCAGACGCGTCGCCTTGAGTTGCGTGCCGGCGATCAGGCGTGTCCGCGAGCGGGGCGCTCGAGCGCAAGCGTCGTCGCTCAGTCGGGGATCCGGGCCCCGTTCGAGATCGCACGGACGATGCGGTCCTCGATCGCGACCGCGGTCGACTTCGACATGCCGCGCGACAGGATCGAGAACGTGGCCCAGCGATCCTCCTGCTCGAGCCAGACCCACCCCGACAATGCTGAGATGCCCGACAGGGTGCCGGTCTTGGCCCGCACCCCGACGCCCCGCAGCCGGCCGCGCAAGGTCCCCTGACCCGCCGAAGGCAAGCTCGTACGGAGCGGCTCGTACCAGCTCGCGTCTTCGGCCGCGAGCAGGAGCCGGACGATCCCGCCGGGCGCGATCCGGTTCGCCGAGGACAGCCCCGAGGAGTCGTACGCACGCGCCCGCACCTCCAGACCCTTCGTGAAGGCTTCGATCGATCGTGCCCCCTTCGCGATCGTTCCCGGTGCGCCCGCTCGCGCCGCACCGAGCGCCTTGCCGAGCACCTCGGCGAAGAAGTTCTTCGAGTGCACGTTCTGACGGCGCAACAGGTCCTCGAGCGGGGCCGACCCCACCTGAGCGACCGTGTCGAGCGATCGCTTCGGGCGCCCGTCCCCGGGGCGGCCTCCGATCCGCACCCCCATGCGGCGGAGCTGCTCGTGCAGCGAGGCCGCCGCGCGCCGCTCGGGGTCGCGGATGTGCCGCCCCCCGGCCCGATTGCCCTGCCACGTCAGCGCCGTCGGCAGGGGGATGTAGAGGTCGCGGTAGGAACGCTTCCATCCTCGCGCCCACCAGTCGCGAGCGAAGCCGCCCCGGTTGCCGAGGACGCGCCCGCGGACCCGCCGCAGGCCCGCGTCGACCAGGCGGGTCGCGAGCGAGCGGATCTTGCCCGGGCCGACCTCCGGGTCGCCGGCCCCCGTGATCCACAGGTCGCCGGAGACCCCGTTGCGCCATCGCGTGACGCCGGCTTTCGTCGCGAAGCGCGCGTCCGGTCCCAGCCGGTCGAGCAGCGCCATCGACAGCAGGAGCTTCTCGTTCGAGGCGGGGGCTCGCCGGGTGGCATCGGCGCGCCGGTAGAGGAACGTGTGCGCCGCCGGATCGCCGCCCACCGCTCCGGCGCCGACCGACACCCCGATCGAGCGCTTCCGCACGAGGCGATCGATCTTGCGCATCCATCGTGCCTTCACGACCTTGACGTCCTTGATCGCGCTGACGCCCGTCTCGTTGTCGGCGTCCTGCCGGGGCCAGCGGGATCGGAGCCGCACCGTTCCGAGGTCGCTCCAGTGCATGCAGGTTCGGACGAGGGCCTGTGAACCCGGTCCGAGCGGGATCCGCGCGATCGTTCTCCATCCCTCCCGGGTGGCCCGCTGCAGTTGGACGTCCTGGCCCGTGCGGTCCGGACCGACGGTGATCGTCGCGTCGAGGCAGGAACCGGCCGGCAGCTTCCGCGTGCTGAGTGCGAGCGTGACCGTCGCCGGATCCGGTACGCCGGCCGATGCCGCGGACGCGAGGGACGACGCCACACAGAAGGCGACGAGCGCGAGCGCGACGAGCCCGCGGGCACGGTGCGGGCGGCGAGGAGGTTGCCGGGTGAGGGATCGAGGAGGAGCGTTCAGTGGGTCACCGATCTGAACGGGTCGGGCCAGGCTACCGCGGTTGGACCGGGAGTCGGAACTCGACGGTGGTCCCGCGGCCGGGAGACGAACGAAGCTGCCACGTGCCGCCCGCCAGCTCGGCGCGCTCGCGCATCGAGGACAGTCCGAGGTGGCCCTCTCCTGCGAGGCCGGGCCCCTCCTCGAAGCCGTCGCCGTCGTCGATAACCCGCACGACGATCGCCTCCTCGCTGCCGTTGATCCGTACCGTGATCCGCGTCGGGTTCGCGTGGCGCCGCGCGTTCGTCAGTGCCTCCTGGGCGATCCGGTAGGCGACGCCGCGGGTCTGGGCGGAGGGTTCGGACTCCAGATCGCCGTCGACGAGGTGCTCGATCCCGGATTCGAGCTCGGCGCGACGGCAGTACTGCGTGAGGGCCGCGCTGAGTCCGGCATCGTCGAGCAGCTTGGGCCGAAGTTCGAACAGGAGGTGGCGCAAGCCTTCGATCGCACGACCGACGGTACGTTCCAGCCGGTCGAGGTCCTCGAGCGCCGTCGGGTCCTCGACGTGGCGGCGGAAGGTCTGGAGTCGCAGGCTGACGGCGGTGAGCTTCTGGATCTGGTCGTCGTGGACGTCGGAGGCGATCCGGCGTCGTTCCTCTTCCTGCGCTTCGACGACGCGGGCGAGCAGCTTGCGGCGCTCGGCCTGTGCCCCCTTCGCGGCGCTGATGTCGGTGACGGTTCCCTGCCAGACGAGCGGTTCTCCGTCCTTGCCACGGAGCATGACCGAGTCATCGAGCACCCAGCGCTCGGCCCCGTCCGCCGTCCGGATGCGGTACTCGACGTGCCACGGGACGCCTTCGTCGATCGAGCGGTCCGCGAGCCCGTCGAGCCGGGTCCGATCGTCCGGATGCACGATGCGATCCCAGTAGACCCTCGGGTTGAGCCATTCCTCGGGGGTGTATCCGAACAGCGCCGTCACCTGCGGACTCATGTACGAAACGCCTTGCGCTTCGCCGTCGGGGCCGTCCAGGTACTCCGTGTAGACGACCGAGGGGATCTGTTCGACGAGCGCCCGGTACCGAGCTTCGGCCTCGCGGCCCTCCGACCGGGCGCGGTCGCGCTCGATCGCCGCGCCGAGGATCCCCGCCGCCGCCCGCAGGGCTTCGAGCTCACCGTCCGCCCAGGGCCGTTCCTCCACGACGTCGTCGTAGGCCATGTATCCCCACCACGACCCGCCGACGTGGATCGGCACGACCGCGATCGACACGATCCCCCACCCCGTCATCGCACGCTTGGACGCCTCGCTCGCCTCGTCGGAGTGGTGGGCGAACACCGTCTCTCCGGCCTCGATCCGCGCGAACCAGCGCTTCCACTCGCTCCGGGGGTAGGGACGATCCTGCAGATCGGGATCCCCGAACGTCGCTCGGACGCCGGGCGCGCACCATTCCCACCGCATGCTGTGCAGGAGCGTGCCGTCGCGAGCCCGGTGGTTCTCGAAGATGTACACGCGGCCCACGCCCGTGGCTTCTCCGATGTCCGCGAGGACCTCCTGGACCGGTTCGGCCCAGTCCTCGGCGCGCAGGAACCGCTCCGCCGTGCGTGCAACAGCCTCGAGGAGCCGCTCGCCGGGGGAGGCCGTGTCGCCGGGAGCCGCAGCAGCAGCGGCGGGCGTGGCAGGCAGGATCGGGCTCGTTCCCCTGGGCACGGCAGGGCCGGCGCCGTTCGGTCTGCTGGCGGAGATCACGAGAGTTTCCTTCTTTCCCTCGGGCATCGACGAAGAGGATCCCCAAACCGTTCCGGTACCCCGGATATCGGCGGCACGCGGCTCGACCTGAGGGAACGGACGGAGCGGGAGCCAGGCAGGGCAGGTGGGCCGGCGCAGCGACTAGGACTTTGGTCGGGGTTCACGGACTAGTCCATCATCGCTATCCTCGGTGCTTCCATCTGGTGTGGCAGTCGACCCCGGAGTCAGGAGGGATCACCCCGTGGGCCGAAACGAGTTCCTCCCACGCCGGACCGCGGCCCGAACGATCCTGGGAGCTGGTCTGGCGCTCGCTATGGCACTGGTCGTGCTCGGTCCGGCAACCGGGGCGACGGCAAGGGTCTCCAAACGTTCGTTCAAGCTGAAGCCGGGCGTCTTTCTCTCGACGAAGACCTATTCGTCGGGGCCCGTCCGCATGCGGATCCTCACGGTCATCGACCCGCAGCGTCAGAACGCGATGCTCGATGTGGGTGCGGCCAGCAACGTGTTCGGCGGCTACCGCAAGACGAGCGACATCGGCACGTCCTACGGGGCGCTCGCCGCGGTCAACGGCGACTTCGCCAAGGACGGCTATCCCGTCCACGTGAGCGCCGAGGACGGTGATCTTCGGACCGCCGGACGGCAGGCCGGGGTCGCCTTCTCGATGCAGCAGGACGAGCTGCGCGGGTTCGCGAAGCGACCCGGCGCGAAGGCGATCGTGCAGCCCCTCACCGGCGACGGCGTCAACTTCATCGTCGATCGATGGAACTCCGGCGACGGCAAAGGCGGGCACGTCGCGGGCTGGACGCCCGTGGGCGGTCAGAAGCAACATCCGGGTAAGAGGCTGTGTTCCGTGCGGTTGGTGCCCGTGGACGGCTCCGAGGGACGTCGACGGGTCACGACCGAGGGTGTCGTGCGCACGATGCGCGTCGCCGAGACGTGGAACGACCCCTGCCCGGACGGCAACCCGACGAATTTCGCCGGCGACGGAGCTGTCGTGGTCGGGACCAAGCGCGGATCGACGAAGGCGAACAACTTCATCAAGCCGCTCGAGGTCGGCGACACGGCCGACGTGCGTTGGACCGTGGGCTTCCCGAAGGTCACCGACGTGATCGGCGGCGCCCCGCAGCTGCTGACCGATCCGGACGGCGACGGCAAGCCGCGGAACGTCGCTCCGAAGGGCGGATGCGCCCTCGCGTACTTCTGCGCCAAGAACCCACGCACCGGCGTCGGCATCAATCGCGGCTGCACGACCGAGCGCACGACCGACACCTGCAAGACCTTCATCGTGGTCGTCGACGGACGACGTCGGGGGTGGTCGGTGGGCGTCAACCTCGAGCGGTTCGCGAACGAGTTCCGCAAGCTCGGCGCCACCTGGGCGATCAACCTCGACGGCGGGGGCGGGGCGACGATGTGGGTCCGCCCTCGGGGTCCGTACTGTGAGGTCCCCCGCTCGACCGGTTGCCTGGTCAACCGGCCGACCGACGCGCCCGAGCGGTGGGCGGTGTCGGCCCTGATGGTGCTGCCGCACGCGGATCCCCAGGAACCGGCACGGACGACCGCTTCCACGAGCTCGGCAACCCTCCTGCCGCCGGACATGGCCGGCGTGCTCGAGCAGCAGGCCCTGACCGACCCCGGTTCCACGGGCGGCTACTACGACGCGCTCGCCCGTGGCGTCTTCGGTCCGGTGCCGGCGGGCGTGACGACGACGACCGAGTTCCAGGACGCCCTTGCCACGTACCGAGCCGCGACCGGGACGGAGCCGGGCGCCTGATCGGCGCCCCGAGGCCCTCGTGACCCGCGCCCATCGGGTCGCCGGCGCCTCCGCAACCTTCGTTGCGCTCGTGGTGGCCGGCATCCTTCTGTGGCCCACCTCGCGCGTGCAGAGTTCCGCGGCAGGGCCGGACCCGACCTCCGTCCCGACGACCGTTGCGTCGGCCCCGGGGGCTTCTGCGTCCGGGAGCCCGACGTCGGAGGACTCCCCGGCCCCCGAGCCGGCCGGAACGACGGCGACGGTCGTTGCCGCCGGCGACGTGGCGTGCGACACGGAGGATCCGTTCCTTCGCGATGGTCGGGGCACGGCCGGCCATTGCGCCCAGCACCGCACCGCCAAGCTCGTCGAGGAACTGAACCCCGACGCGGTCCTCGGTCTCGGAGACCTGCAGAACGACGACGGGACGCTCGCGAAGTTCCGGGAGGTCTACGACGACAGCTGGGGACGGTTCAAGGACATCACCTACCCGGCGATCGGGAACCACGAGTACTGGTCCGGGTCGCCGGACGGATACTTCGACTACTGGAAGCAGCGAGCCGGCGCCCGCGACAAGGGCTGGTACATGGTCCGCGTCGGTGAGTGGGAGATCTACGCGCTGAACGCGAACTGCGCGTATCCGTTCTTCCGCTCGCCGTCGTGCGAACCGGGGAGCGAGCAGTGGACGTGGCTCCGCGATCGCCTTCGGACCAGCGAGGCGACGTGCCAGCTCGCGATGTGGCACGAGCCCCGGTTCAGCTCCGGTCCGCACGGTCCCTACGGCCGGCTCGAACCGTTGTGGCGGTTGCTCGTCGACGCCCGGGTCGAGTTGGTCTTGAGCGCACACGACGAAACCTACGAACGGTTCGCTCCGCTCGGCGTCGGCGGGCGGCGAGATCCCGAGGGGGTCCGTCAGTTCGTCGTGGGGACGGGAGGGGACCAGCTCTACGAGTTCGATCGCGCCCAGCCCGGCAGTCAGGTGCGGGGAGAGGGCAGCTTCGGGGTGCTCGAACTCACCCTCGAACCGGACGCGTACGGGTGGCGCTTCCGTGGCATCGGGCCCGAGCGGGTCCGTGACGCGGGTTCGGCCGGCTGTCTCGCCTGACGCCGCTCACGCCGAGGTTTCGTGCCCCGGGAGCAGCACCCGGAAGCTCGCCCCGCCGCCCTCGCGGTCTTCCACCCACGCCCGGCCGCCGTGGAGCTCGGCGAAGCGATCCACGAGCGACAGGCCGATCCCCGTTCCCTCCGGTGACGCCTGGCTACCGGCACCACGCCGGAACGCTCGGAAGATCTCGTCCTTCTCTGCGTCGGGCACGCCGAGTCCCCGGTCCTCGACCGCGAGCGTGAGGGCGTCGCCCTCGACGGTCGCCTCGATCCGGATCGGCGTGTTCGCGGGCGCGTAGCGCAGGGCATTGCGGAGCAGGTTGTCGACGATGCGCTCGACCTTCGTGCGGTCGAGCGATACCGGTTCGACGGAGGCCTCGATCTCGACAGCGCGACCCTTCGCGGCGTCGCACTCGGCCACGACCCGTTCGATCAACGCGGCGGTCTCCAGGGGGGCGCGTCTCGGCTCGAGCGCCCCGCGATCGAGCCGATCGAGGTCGAGGAGATCGCTCAGCAGCTCGTTCATCCGCTCGGACCGGGAGATCAGGGTGCCGATCAGCTCCCCGCGATCTGACTCGGCGAGCTTGTCGCCGAGGTCGCGGAGCGTGCTCGCCGCCGCGTGGATCGCGGTGAGCGGGTTCTTCAGGTCGTGAGAAACGGTGTGCAGCAGGGTGTTCTTGAGCACGTCGAGCGCTTCGAGCCGCTGGTTCGCGGCGCGCTCGCGTTCGAGGGCCTCGCGCACGCGCTCCTCCGCCGCCTTGCGATCGGTGATGTCGAACATCAGCCCCTGCATGTGGAGCGGCTCCCCTTCCGGTCCACGCACGACGTCGGCCTCGTCGAGGATCCATCGCCAGCGATCGTCGTTGGCGCGGAGCCGGTACTCGGCCTTGAAGGGCTCGCCCGTCAGGTGGGACCGTTCCTCCGCCTCGTTGATCCTCTCGAGGTCGTGGGGATGGCAGAAGGTCGCGAACGGATGGGGGTGGAGCAGCCACTCCTCCGGGGTGAAGCCGAGGATCCGTTCGATCTGGGGGCTGACGTAGAGCCACCTTCCGTTCGTCGTGAACTCCGAGCGGTACACGATCGAGGGGATCTGCTCGATCAGCGTGCGGTACCGCGCCTCGGCCTCGCGCAGGTGCTCCTCGGCCAGCTTCTGCTCGGTGATGTCGAGCATGATGCCCTTCCACGTCTCGAGTCCGGTCTCCGGATCGGTCGCGCGCACGGCATCGTCGTGGAACCAGAGCACACCGCCATCGCGCGCGACCATGCGGTAGGTGCTCGAGAACGCGTCGCCCGTGTCGTTCGAGCGTTCCTCCTCAACCAGGAGGTCGGGGAGATCGTCGGGATGCGCGACCTTCTGCCACAGAGTGGGATCGTTCTGCCATTCCGCTGCGGTGTACCCGAGCTTGTCCACGGTCTGTGGCGAGATGTAGACGTCACGGAAGCCGGTGGGACTGTTCTCGTCGGGCACCTCGCTGTAGACGATCGCCGGGAGCTGTTCGACGAGCGCTCGATACCGTGCCTCGGCTTCGCGAAGCACGCGGAAGCGGTCGGATCCAACCAGGGTCGAGGCCTCGGTCGCGCGGACGAGGATCGTCGGTTCGTCGGTGGTGCGGAGCATCTCGGCGGCGACGCGCAGCGTCGAGACCTCGCCGTTCGGGTGGACGACATGGGCGAGCAGATCCTCGACCCAGGTGCGCTCGGAGAGGATCGCCCGCGCCGCTCCCTGGCCGCCCAGGTCCGCCCAGAGGCCGAGCTCGAAGGATGACGATCCCACCACGCCGTCGCGGTCGAGTCCGAGCAGGCGCAGGAACGCGTCGTTCGCCTCCAGGAACACCCCATCTCGGTGGCGGACGACCGCGAGGCCCTCCGCGGTTCCGTGGAACAGGTGCGAGAACAGGACCGCCGCCTCGGTCCCCGCGTGCCGGGGTGTGGGAGCGGCGCCGGATGCCTCGCCGGCCGGATCGATCGCCATGACCTCTGAGGCATCGGCCGGGTGCCCGGGACGCTTGATGTCCGTGGAAAGTGCCTCCAGGCCGGGCGGGGTGCGAGGGTGGTCTCTCCGTGCCCCGCGCGTCGCGTAGGTGCGCAGGTATGGGCTAGTTGCGCCGGGATCGACGACGGAGGACCCGGAGCGGAACCGGGATCACCGCGGTCCCGAGGAGCGCGAGCACGAGCCCCGGCAGGACCCGGCGATCGTAGCCGTCGTCGTCATCGTCCTCGTCGTCGCAGTGCGGGTTGCCCGAGTGGTTCCCGTCCCCGTTGCCGGGGCAGTCGTCATCGTCGTCGCAGTGCGGGTTGCCCGAGTGGTTCCCGTCCCCGTTGCCGGGGCAGTCGTCATCGTCGTCGCAGTGCGGGTTGCCCGAGTGGTTCCCGTCCCCGTTGCCGGGGCAGT